>NZ_JTJC03000008.1 GCF_000817735.3 Scytonema millei VB511283
TCCCAAGAACTTGAAAAGTTACCAACAAGCCGTAATTAATGCGGAGCAGGAGTTTGAGCTAGAAGTGTTGGCGGAGGCAGAAGGGGCGTGGCTGCGAGTCCCAGAATCAGTCGTCGAATCAGATCCGCGCTGGCAAAAATTAGCAGGCAATGGGGTAGTTAAAGCCAAGTGGGAAGGCGTTTCGCTCAGGTTATGTGCTGCTAACAATCTACACCTGGTCATGAAAAAAGAATACGAAGAAGCTGCGACATCACAACAGGAATGTTGCGTAAAATGCCAGTACTTCAACGAAAAAAGCGGTTGTTGCGAATGTGGCGACAGCCCGCTAGCAGAACACAAAGTCGATCCTCGGGGATATTGCTTAGAGTATATTCCGCGTAAATTCACCTAGATCGACGCAGAATGCATACTGCGATCCAGTCATTGAATTTCATCATCAAAATCGTCATCGTCATCGTCATCGAATCGATTTCGATACGTAGCATTTACATAGACAAGCGGTCGGGCAATTCAAAGCTGAAGTCTTAGGCATTAATAACAGGCAAAGAAACCCAAACTCCAGTTTGACTGTAGAAATCTTCCCGCTGCACCAACTCAAAATCACCTGACAGAACAGCTAACCAAGTTTTGACTAATAGCACTTTTCGATCTGACTCTAGTGTAGATGAAGACTGTATTTGTTCTACCAGCTCAATCAATGGTAAACACCTAACTGACGCACTTATAAAACAATCGGCGATCGCACGCTGCCACATCGAAAAATCTTCAGTATGGGCAAGCGCAATTATGAAATCTTTTTGCTCTGCATCAGATAGGGTTGAATTATCTTCTGCTTCTAGTTGTCTTACCATTGCCAATACTGCTGACTTATCTACTTGTCCGACAAGAGAGTTATTGGTAGCGATCGCAGTTGGGGGCTGTCGATTTTGGGGATACTGTACTGCTTGGGGTGGTTCAATAAAATCGGATAGATCTAAATGGAGCGACTGCACGAATAGATCGGCACATTCATCGACATCTACAACTGGTTCGGTTGGATTGTATTGGGTTTCCCATTCCCAAATTAGTGACTCTGCCCGTGCCGCGTAAACTGCTGCGATTCGCGCTACCCCCTCAGCTCCGATCGCTAACTGTTGTGCCAGATCGCCATGCTCCATCACCCGATCTAAGGACAGCAGCAGCGATCGCACGTCCGCCGACTCAGGGGACTCGATTGCAACATCCAATGCCTGCCACAAATCCAATTCGAGCTGTACGATTTCCACCACGTTTTTAGCTATTGGGATGCATTGGACAAGGGCGAATCGGGCAGTTGGTTGGATGCAGTTCTACCGTAGAACGGAAGCGCTCGATCTTGACTCTACTATGACTAGAAAATCCCTCTAATATCCTCATCAATAACATTCTCACTTGTGCTTCTGCCAGCCCCAAACAATGTACTGGTTCAATTTTTGCCACTCGATGGTTGCCCATCCACAGTTCGGCTCCAATTGCGTGTAGGGGCGAGTCTTTTGTTTCTCGGTAGAAGTGAGCAATTGCTGCTCCAAGGGCGGGAGCGGGAATTTCCAGAATTGCTGTATGCGTTGGCTGCGAAAGTTCTGGCGCGATCGATTGGCGGCGGTGTTGTTTGCGATTGTAGTTTCGCACTCCTCGATGGCGGTAGTAGGAGCGGCGATTGTGACAGCGCTCGTCATCCCAACAGCGATCGCCTTCTTGTCCGTGTTTGAGCTTGGCTTCAGTGACGCTCAACTTCGAGCATAACCTGCATTTTTCCTGGCTGGGGCGAGACATCACTCCTCCCTCAACGGTGCGAGTAAGTTTTCCAGCCAAAGGTTATCCGACTCGGATAACGGTGGAGGCGGTGGTGAGGTGCGATAGTCGATTGACAGATCGTAAGCTGCCTCGTCGTAAATAGCATTCAAGACAGCAGCCAGATCGAGGGGTACGTCAGGATCGGGCTGGCGCAGTGGCACGGGGATCGCGGGCAACCGATCTTGCAACCCCAACGTCCAAACATCTACCACGCCGGAGGAGGCGCGAGTTAGCTCAATTAAATATGGCACGCTTGGCAAACGCGGATGGTTGAAAGGGCGACTACCTCGGCGCAGCAAGTCCAGTTCGATTAAGTTGACTCCTGCTTGGTAAAGGCGGTGGCGTTTTTGGCGGTATCCAGCCAGTCCTGGTTCGCGCTTGTTGACGGGAGACAGAATTTCGATACAAGTTACCAAGACGTTGAGTGCGGTGTCGCGGATTTCCACAGTTGGCACGCGGACTTCAACTGGTTGCAGCACGGGCAGCGTTAGTTGAGCGGGTGTCGTAGCGATCGCACCAGACTGGTTTGAGTATAGCGCACCAGTTGGAGCGGTACGAACCTGAAGTACTTCCACGTCGGGGTAGAGAATCCCGACTTCGGCTTCTGGAGCGTTATCTTCCACTAAATAAATTTCCAGCCTAGCCGTATAACGGGGACGCAGTAGCGGCACTAACACTTGGCGAATCTTGTTTGCCAATGCCGAATGCACGTCCGACCACAAGTATCCCTCAAGATAAGGGTCCATCCCTGGAAAGGGCGAAGGCATAAACGCAAAGCCGATGACAATCTTCTGTATTGTACAACTTGCCAAACCGATAATACTGGACTACGAGCGTACGTCTGCAAACTACGCCAGTTATAGAGTCGCTGTTAACGCACTGACTTGAGGCTGTCAATACTCTTAGTAAACAAATCGGTGAAGATGCTCATAACCGGACGCGATCGCACTTTGACATTTGTGCTAACCGATATCCCCAATTGTAGTGACACGCTTCGCCATACTCACCACTACCTTTTTCCAAACCGTGCATCATTTGTATATATTCGTCACTTATTACACGAAGTTGTTTGAGCCGTGTTACCGAGATGGGTGGTTAGTGGAATTGAACGGTGTATCCTAGTTTGGTCAGTTTATTCATTACCGAGCGCTAATTCTTCTCGGCTTTTTCTTTGAGGGTAAATTTCTGGAAATTAATGTGCGCCAGCTCGTACCTCAAATGAAAACACAGCCCTAATTAACTTGACTCGTTCATCCAAACTAGGTGTGTCAACAAATGATCAGTTGACGAGACTTGCTAGTGCAGTGACAAGAGCTGCTGTCCAAAGTTCAAAATCTGGGCGCTGATGACTATAGTATTGTGCTGCTGTCATTCCAGCCTATCTCAAATAAATGACAATACCACTTCGATGGAGAAGATAGGAAGATAGTTACGGTTGAAAATCGCTCTAAATCTTCTATAGTTTAAGTTATGGCGGCATGATACTCATCTCAAGAGTTATATGATTACCCTACCTGGTATCATCATCCAAGCCAAGCTTTATGAAAGTTCAGCAACTCTTGTGTATCAGGGGATTGGAGAGCAAGATCGTCGTGCAGTTGTCGCTGAAGTCCTCAAGCAAGATTATCCCTCCTCCCAAGAATTAACCCGCTACAGACAAGAATATGAAATTACTCGTTCCCTCAACCTAGAAGGTGTGGTCAAGGCATACAGCCAGCAAAACTATCAACGCACGCTGGTCATCCTTCTAGAAGACTTTAGCGGCGAGTTTTTAGAACGCTGGCGACAGCAGCAATCAGACTTCTACTCCATGCCTAGTGCGAATTTTCTGAGGCTGGCGATCGCCATTACCGATATTTTAGGCAAAATTCATGCCGCTAATGTGATTCATAAAAATATCAACTCAAGCAATATCGTCCTGAATCCGAAGACTGGCGTTGTCAAAATGATTGATTTTGGGATTGCTACTCGTTTCAGCCGCACCAATCCAACGTTTAAAAGTCTCCATCTTCTAGAAGGAACCCTTGCCTACTTATTAAACCGGCAATGAAAGGTACGAAAAGAAGTCTAGGTTTTTCAAAGGTTCTAGCTTCAAAAATGCACTCTCAATTATTGCCGGAGTAATAGGTAGAACAAATGAATTTCGGAACGTGTTGCGAGTAGACATCGGTGATTTCACCTCCTGAAAAAATGGAAAAAGCTGTTGAATATAGTTCATTGGCAGCAAACTTAAGAATTAATCAACATATACGATTTCATCTTCTTTGCGCCAAGCAGGATCTACGATACATAGAAATACCAAAGGTTCAACACCATAATTACGAACAAATTGCTTAGAATTGGGTGGAATATAAACTGTGTCACCTGGTTCTATTGTCTCACTTTCATTGTCTATATGCATTTCTCCTTCACCGCTGAGGATGTAGTAGACTTCAGAGGTCTTTAAAGAATGCGGTTTAGAAGTTTCTCCTACTGGTAAGATTGCGTGCGCTAAACTGTAGCTTAACTCAAGAGGTTGCTTATCAGGATGTAAAAGCTCTCTCAATTTAGTACCATCTCCAGCAGCAAAGGTTTTGCGTTCACTCAATTTTTGAATCAGCATTGATTAGACTCCTGAATACAACAAGGATGAACGATTTATTGACACGTCTTGAATTTCAGATTTCATGCACAAAAACAGAGTAGTAGGGTGGGCATCGTCCACCATTTTGTAAAACCCTTCACAGTAAGGTTTTGTGGGCACTGCCCACCCTACTGGCTTTTGCAAATCATTTACGCCGCGCTGCTGGTTTCATTCTTGACCTCGGTTTTGATGACGAAAGCTTTTAATTCGACCATCTTGCCGCCGCGAAAGCGCCAGACATCGCAGTAGGAGTAATGAGTTGCGTTCCCGTCTTCGTCCTTGATTGTGAGGTCGCCCAGTGCCGTGACGAAATCACCCTCAGCGATTAAGTTAGCAACCATAAACTTTGGTGGCTCTATGTATGTCGTTGCTATCCATTGGCGAACGGCTACTTTTCCTTTCAGGGACTTGTCGCCGATAAATGTCCATTCCGTATCGTCGGTGCAGAACGACAAGAATCCTTCATAGTTGCCTAGCGCGATCGCCGCGTTTGCCGCTTCTAAGATTGCTTTATTGTTCTCTGACATCAGGATCTCTCCTTTGTTCAAGATTGTGTAGGATGTGTGAGGCTCTATTGTTGCCAGGGAAGCGGCGATCGGTAGAGGTTTTCGCGCATATCCAGGACTTCCCAAGTTGTAGGGTTCACTTGCCCTGTGACTGGGATTTTGTACCGTTGCTGTAAATCTCGTATCGCAGAAGCTGCGATCTCACCATAGATGCCATCGACGATCGCACCATTTGAATTGCCTAATCTCACGCCTGCGGCTCCTAAAAAGCCATTGTCTTGAAGAATGCGTTGTAACAATTGTACGTTTCTGCCGCGATCTCCTTGGCGCAAGGTGGGTAAGGTTAAATCAGTGTAGGCAGTTGCAATCAGAATCGGTGATGGTTGTTGTGAAGGAATGCTTTGTGCGATCGCCCGATGAGTGAAGGCGCCTCCGAGCAATCCGATAGCGAGCGTTAGTAATCCGAAAATGGTTCGAGGTTTCATGATTGTTCTCCTGATGGATTGGTTCTAGTTCATTTCGGCATCATCCACAACTGACATTAACGTTCAGGATTCACTTGCCATGTAACAACAATGATTTCTGCAAACAGTAAGACAACTATTAGCCGCGAAAACGCTTGTAAAATGGCTTCCATCGCCCAGTTCTGACTCTGAACCTCCCAGATCGTCACAACAATGTTGAATCCAATCACCAACCAGGGTAGAATGACCGCTGAATTCCGTCTGCGATAGAAGCGGATCGTCATCTCACGCCAAAATGGGAAAGTACTGAAGAGGCAAACAAGGTAGGATACTCCTGCACTGACGAACAGGCTGGTTTGAAGACCCGAAGGCAGGTTTGGGTATCCCAGCGCGATCGCGGTCAGACAAATTCCCAGCGCGAGATACAGGAAAGTAAACAAGGTAAATCGTTTCATTGCTTTCTCCAATAAAGCTTATTCTCTGTACCAGACCCGCACAGATTGAAAGCAATTGATTGTAACGCCTTGACTGATTATCACTGGGTAGAAGCCATTACTGGTTGTCAATCCGTAGTCACCATCACTTGTGCCTTCTATCCGATCGGGTAAAACAACGGTTTCAACATTGATCGCCTGGATCGTTCTACTTCCGATCCACTGATTGACAACACTCACAACCTCAGAGAAGGATTCATACTCGGAAGCTCCCCCGAAGGGTCCCCGTTCTGTAATCCGAGGCGCAAAATCTTTGCACTGAATCATTTGATTTACCACCTTAAAACTGTAGAGTTGAGCATCAATTCAAGTAGTGGGCATCGCCCACCATTTTTAAAACCTTTCTTTGTAAAACTTTTCACGGTAAAGCTTTGTGGGCAGTGCTAGCCCTACGAGATCTATTCCAAAACTTAAGGCAACCTTGCCAGTAAACCGCTAAGAACAGAGGTGAAAGCATGAAAGCTGATATGGGCTAACATTGCAGCTTCTAGCGAATATTGCCAAAAGAGCCAGCCAAACGCAATCCCCACAATCCCATTCAGTAACAACGCCCGAATAATCACAACTGGAGTGAGGGAAACGATCGCGGCAGTCGCTGGCAGGTGTAGTAGTCCAAATACCAACGCGGCTAGAACGATCGCACCCTGGTAAATCCCTTGACTTGGCAACGTAACGCCTTGTTTTAGCCCTTTCCACGCGATCCAAACAAACAGCGACATTAAACCCAGCGCATCAAAATTTCCTCAGTGATGCCGCCATAGAACATTGCTGTGAGCAAATTCAACCCACTTGGCTCTGTATTATTGGCTGCCCGTAGCGCTTCAGGTAGGACAGGTTGCATCAACTGATCGAGCAACAAGAGAACGATCGCTGCCGCTGCACCCACACCCAAGCTCCACTTCATCTCAACGACAAAAGATGGAGACTTAGCGGTGTGAAACACCCAACGATCGATAAAATGGGAGCATAATCCAACACGATAGGCACAACCAATTCCGATCAGAATGCTGATTGCCAATAGAATTGAATACTGTAGTCCTTGCAGAAGCATTAAAATCCACAATGGAGGTACTTTTTCCAGTATTTCTGGCGACAGTTTCGCTAACTGTTGCTCGACTAAAGGAATAGACGCGATCGTGAACATCACAATTCCCACACTGCCCAATACAAATAAAATCCCGAATTGTTTCAGAATTGCCATTGGTTTAATCTCTGCGGGTCAAATTCCCCGCCGCTCTGCGGCGTAAAATGTGAGGAATGAGCGAATATATTCATAAAAGTCATAACGTTACGGTGTTGCTTTACCATTTGGTGTTTCCCGCAAAGTATAGACGAGCTGTGTTCGACGAACAGGTAGATGCAGTTTTGAGGGAGGTGTGTTTAGAGATTGAGAAACGCTATGAAATCAAGTTTGTCGAAATTGGTGTGGACAAAGACCATGTGCATTTCTTAGTACAGTCAGTGCCAACTTATAGTGTGACCAAGCTGGTAACAATGCTCAAAAGTCTCACAGCCAGAGAAGTATTTAAACGCTGTCCGCAAGTGAAACAACAGCTGTGGGGCGGCGAGTTTTGGAGTGATGGGTATTTTGCGAGTACAGTTGGAAAACATGGTGATGAAGGGATGATTGCCAGGTATGTGAAAAAACAGGGGAATGACTATCTCAAATTGCATCGAGATGAGCAATTATCTCTCTTTTGATTCTGATACCCCGTCCGCTTGCGGCGGGGTAGTTCATTCTCCAAATGATCCGTCCTATCAGCCTATGCCAGCGGCAACCACCACTGGGATCGTGGGCAGGTTGACGACGGCGTGAACGACAACAGCGGGCCAGACCGATCCACTACGGCGGAAGATTTCGGCGGTGATGAGACCGACTATTAGGGCTACGGGGAAGACGGTGTTGATGCCGTGGGCGATCGCGAAGATCAAGGCGCTGCCCACAACCCCAGGAACCGGACTATGTCGAAGCAGGGCATTGGTGATGACACCCCGGAAGAGCAACTCCTCGCCCAGGGGTGTGAGAAGTCCGAGGAACACCGTCGCCAGGATCAGGGATAGTATCCCGCCGCTGCCACCTTCCCCGTACATAGCCTGGACGTTGGTGCTGTCCCCGGTGATCTGAATCCAGGCCAGAGCCGCCAGACTCTTGAGGACAAAAGCAACCACTCCTGCTGCGACTCCGATGAGCAGCCACCGCCGAGAAGTCGGGCGGACACCGAAGGGGCTTAGGGAACGGATACGGAGCAGCACAGCGGCGGCGAACCCGGCGATGCCAGCGATGCCAGACAGCGCGGTGAAAACCAGTCCGTAGACCACGGGATCGAGTCCAAGCCGCGAGAGTTGCAAGCCACCGCCGATCCCGACTACGAAAAAGACGACAAGACCAACAATGGCTTCGGGCCACTTTGGACGTGTGAGCCGGTTGTGTGCAGGCCGACTAGAGAACTCGGCAGTATCTTCTGACTCCTGCGGGTGGTTAGAAGAGAATTTAGACATGATGATCAACTCCTTTGGTACATTTGCTTATGGTTGTACGAACTGATGAGATCACCAACGACCCTTCTGATGGCTCTAGGAAACGGGTTCGGATGCTTCGTCGCGTTTGAACAACCGGAAAACGATCACCAGGAAGACGGGAATCAGCACGAGAGATGTGATGTCGTAGAATCTCGCATGGTACTCGCTGATGCTGAACAGGGCTGGCGTGGTGAAGAAGCTTCCAGACCAGTTGAACAAGAGAAAGTACGCAATGTTGTTGGCGAAGTGTGCGCCGATCGCAAGCTCGGTCGTGCCATCGATCAGTGAAACGATCGCAAACAGCAGACCCGTGCCGACGAAGAGTCCGAGGAACATCCCAATCCAGCCACCCTCCTGTGACTCCGGATTGGTGGCGTGCGGCAGGGTGAAGATTACAGCCGAAACGATCGCCAGAAACACGCGGTTAGACCAGATCAGGCTCGCGCCCTGCACGATGTACCCGCGAAAGAAAAGCTCCTCGGTGGTCGTCTGGATCGCAGTGATGACCAGTGCGATCGGCACGAAGAGCGCGAACGTCTTGAGGTCGGAGTTGAAGGAGAAGCTATCGGGGTAAAGGAGGTACTGCCCCAGCCCGCCTAGCAGCACCCACGGCACGAACCCAGCCACGAAGCCGTGACCGACGCGATGCCAACTGATCTTCTCCCGCGCTGTGACGAGCGTCCGGGGATGACGCTGGTGGATGAGGGAGACAGCGATGAGGATTCCCGCGAGAAACACCGGAAAACCCGCCATGACCACGACGAAGCCTCCCACGGAACCGAACGCAGCGTAATCCAGCCGACTGAATGCCGCAACACCCTCCCGACCGCTGAGCGCAAGCGCGACGAGCGCACTGGCGAAGTTAGCGGCGACCATCCATGCAAAAAGGATGATCATCAGCCCTAGAAGATACCGCCACCACCGATACTTACCCCACCGGGCAGCCTCCACGTAAGTCGCGTCTTTCACTTCCGTTCCGATTCCCTGCTTTCTTTTGATTGCTTTGATCTTCATCTTTGTCTCCTTTACTCGTATACGTAGTGCTTGGATCGGGTCGCTAGTTGCCTCTGCTATTGTTTTCCGGGTTCGACGGGATCACCGACCACCCCACCAGTGGCTACACGCACGGCGTGGGCCATGTGCTTGATCGGGTTGCCGATAGAGGCGCGATCTGCTCCCGCCATCAGCGCGGCACTGACATCTTCACTAATGACCCGCAAGACTGCGGTGGCTGCTGCCGCGTGCAGCCGCACCTCGATATCGTCAGCCGAACGGCGCAGGCGATCCGCGATGATCTCAGCCATCTCGCGCTCTATTCGATCGTTAGTCATTAGCCAAGCCGCACGCAGATCCGGCTCTTTTTCAGCCAGCACGGTCATCTTGATCACAGCCTCGTCATAGGACTGCCGATCGGGATCTCGGGGTCGGTTCGTCGCCCACTCGACGAGGTGATCTTCGAGGGAAACCTCCCGAGGCCAGCGGCGCAACACCGCCACAAACTCCTCGACATCCTGCGCCAAGACCGGCTCAGCACAGCTTTCCTTGTTGCGGAAGTGCCGCCAGAGGGTTCGCACCGAGATTCCAACCGCGCTTGCGATTTGCTCGCCGCTCGTGGCAGCAACACCGTGTTCCCAGAACAAACGCGCTGCCTCCCGCGAAATCTCCAGACGTACCCGCTGTTGCCGTTGTGCATTCATCCCCCCTGATTTGCGATTGCCTGATTTGTGATTGCTCCTCGTGTTGCTGTCACCATCACTCGTCATGACCGTCTTTCTTGTCATATTTGTCATTTAATGACATTTTGTCACTAAATGACATACCTCACAGGAGGTAGCTTTTGCAGATGATTTATGCTGCGCTGCTGGTTTCAGCCTTGACCTCAGTTTTGATGACGAAAGCTCTTAATTCGACCATCTTGTCGCCGCGAAAACGCCAGATATCGCAGTACGAGAATCAGCCACCTTCCCGTCTTAGGTTTAAGCGGCATAACGTTCCCGCTTACCGGACGCAGATCACCTGTGCCTGTGACCAACAACCTATATTCGTTCTGGTGCAGAGGGTTTGTTAGCTGGTTTTTGTTGCATCGAACATGGAACTTTATGAGTTCAACGTCTTTTCAATCCGGCGATCGGGAATGAGCCACAGGACTGCAACCAAAACGTATAACGCACAGGCAAGCCAAGAAGTTGCAAAAGCAAGTGGAATTGTAACTGCATAAATCAATACCGATAACTTGCCTTTAAAATCCCGACCCAGAGCGTTTGCAAGTGTGGAACCTTGACCGTGGTGAAAAATCAGCGTGCGGGTCAGAGTGAAGTAGGCGATCGCAGCCAACAATAGAACCACACCATAAAGCGCAACAGGCAACGCAGCAAAGTGATTTTCACCCATCCATGCGGTGGCAAAGGGAAATAATGATAACCAGAACAACAAATGTAGGTTCGCCCACAAAGTTGAACCATTCACTTGTCGGACTGCCTGAAACAGGTGATGGTGATTGTTCCAGTAGATCCCAACATACACGAAACTCAACACATAGCTTAGAAAGGTTGGAATCAGCGGACGTAGCGCAGCTAAATCTGACTTATGAGGTGTTTTTAACTCCAATACCATAATGGTGATAATAATAGCAATTACCCCATCACTGAATGCTTCTAACCTACCTTTAACCACTTTTGGGTATGCTCCTTGTCTGCTTACCGCGTTGTATAACTGCCGTTTGCAAAAATGGTTGTCCGGTTATCCACCATCCATCAGTATCGCTAAGTGGCAGCAGATCGCCTCAAACTTCGTATCAAGATCGCTAAGCCATCCGTTTCAGCAATTTGTTAGCCTTACACAGTTGGGGTGCGTTCCAGGGCGACTCGATCCCAATGTCCTAAATTTGCTGCTGCTTCATAAGTGCTTTGGAGAAAAGCAAGGAGTACCGCATCTGGTTCGCCAGCTTGTCTTACTACCTCATAGGGTAGGATAAACTCTTGCAACTCCGAGCTATAGAATGCCTCCTTAGGCTGAACAGGGTAATCGCGGAACCCTTCCGGCGCAGGGTAAGCATAAGCGTAAAAAACAGGCTCCACAATTGACCCACCCCCTGGCCAAAAGCCGCAACTACTGACTTCGTGTGAATAGGCTTCTCGTGTGACCCAATCTGCCATATTCGGAACTCCCCCTGGATGCTCTGGCGCACGACGACCGGAGAAACGAGTCATAGCGAGATCGAAGCTGCCCCAAAAGAAATGCACAGGGCTGGATTTACCAATAAACTGCGAACGGAATAAGGTCATGACCCGATCGACTTGCACGAGAATTCGCCAGAACCGTTGTGCATATTCCGGATCGTAAGCTGCATGTCGATCGTCCCGCTCGAACGGGATTGGTTCTGACACTTCTTGCGGCATCGTCCAGATTCGGACTTCGATGCCGATGTTGCTCAATGTGGTCAGCACCGTTTGGTAAAAATCTGCAACAGAGCGAGGAGCCAATGCAATTCTTTTAGTGATGCCGTCGCTAGTGTCGATTTGTAGTTGATGGTCGAGAAAATCAAAGCTAATTTGAAAGTTACGAGTTTCGTAAGGGATTGAAGCGGTTGTCAGTCCACGCGGTGTGACATAGAGAGTAGATTGCCACCAGTGGTTGAGTTTAGGAGCTAGTGCCAACCGAATTTTACCGATGATTTGTGTCCATAAATGGACGGTTGTATATGTATCCTGCCAGGCTGCTAGGGGCAAACTGGGCCAAACGATGTCAATGGGAGTACCTTGAACAGAAACTGCCATAAGAAGCCTTCACTTGAGGAAAATATGCTAAAAAGTGAGAAGAGAATCTAGATGAAATCAGAATCGCTATCAATCGCTATCAATAGTCTTTTCCCTGTTTATCTGCAAAACACCATAACCACTGCTCTCCCAATTCAGCCGAACTAACCACTGCATGACTGGTTGCCTCATAATGACGGCGAGCATGTTGATGCTCAGAAGAATCACAGCACAGCATCTTACCACAGGTTTGGCAAATCCGCAGGTGTACCCAGCGGCTATTTATTTTCATGCACTCTTCACAACGAAATACGGGATAAGCTGCTTTAGAAATCAGGTTTTCCGCAGTTAGATTGTTGAGATGTTCGCAGGTCATAGTTTTTTGGTATCTTTGATAGGAGACAACGGTGAACAGAATGATTGAGGCTGATGTGAAACCTGAAATTAGGGGCGCGTCCTTCTCCTCAACGTAGTCGCCGAATCACCCCGTTGCCGCTTGTGCAAAATTCACGGAACAATTGCAGTCACGCGGATTTCAATCCGCATCGTTGGAAGCGCAAGCGCCGCGACTCCTACCTCTGTCCAAATTGGGGCGCGATCGGGCATGTAATGACGAAATAGCTTGACCATCACCTCGTTAACCTCTGGGGGAAACCCGCCAACATGGTAAGAATTGATGTGGACAACATGATCCCAACCCGCACCAGCAGTCGCCAAGGTTCGCTCTACGTTCCGAAACGCCTGAGCAATTTCGTCTGCGAGCGATTTGGGAATTTGCAGATTGTCATCCCAGCCACCTTGACCTGATATCTCTACTCGATCGTCAATTTTTACCGCTTGCGAGTAGTGCAATCTACTCAGCATGTATTCCCCATAACCAGGGGTGACAAAAAACTCTGGCTTTTTCATGGTGTTCCTATTGATGAAAAGCTTGCTCTAACATTTAGTTGCTATGACTAGCACGATCGATTAGTGTATTCGAGGGCAAGTTCCGATTCATCAATTTACGCGCACTATCAACGCCCACAACAGGCAGTTTTTCAGCATCCAACAAGCCGATTTGAACCAAGACACTCGCCTGATCCCAGTAGAGGTGTTCATGGGCTATCTTGCCATCACGAAACCGAATAATCCCCACCACTGGCACTTCAACCCGTTTCCCAGTCGGAGCAACGCCAGGGATCATCCAGTTCATCTGAAGCGTATGCGTGAACTTAGCCACCATTTCATCAACGAGTTGATCCATCCCGATCGTGCGCGAAATCGGAACTAGCTCGAGGTCTGGCGGAATCTGGGGAATGAAGTCTTTGGAATAAAACTCACCCACTGCTGCTTTTCCGACTCCCCCAGTCATCACTGGAATGTTATTCACATAAGCGTCCTCAACCATAGTAGCGAGAGCATCTTCAGGGCTGTGAGTACCAAACTCGTGCCCGATATGCTCTTCCCAGACCGCTTGCAAGGCTTCCTGAGCGGGTGTCAGGCTTGGAGTTGCCTGTACTGCCTGTTTGTCTGCTGTTTGCTCTTTGACCATGTTGAATTCTCCTAAGTTCTATCTAAACTGCATTGATTCCAATGCTTTACTTCTTTCAGATCCTTACAATGATTCGTCAGATTCTTACGAGTTGCGCGTCTATCCAGCACATCACACCCAGGGTGCCTGTCCGCTAGATGCGGTGAGTTCAAGACGCTACGCGATGGTGATGGAAAGACGGATTGCGGACTCGTCAGCCGTAGTGGTGGTTTGAGCTGTTTGTGAATTCATAGTTTTGAGCGATTGGATTAGAGTGATGCGGTTGCTTCAATTTCAGGTGCATAAATCGTTTCGTCTTCTTTGCGCCAAGCTGGATCGACTAGACAAACGAAAACAATGGGTTCATCGCCGTAGTTGTGAAGGAACTGGATTGCATTTGGAGGAATGTAAACCGCATCGCCTGGTTCAATGCGACGAACTTCACTGTCGATCGACATTTCTCCAACACCGCTAATGATGTAATAAACCTCAGAAGTCTTTAGGGAATGGGGAATCGAAGTTTTGCCAACAGGCAAGATCGCATACGCCAAACTGTAACGCAAGTTGATGTCTTGTTTGTCAGGATGAAGCAGTTCGCGCAGAATAGTTCCATCTCCAGCGATAATTTCTTCACAGTCGTTTAGTTTTTGGATCAGCATAAGTTTAGGCTTGCAATTACACAATCGGCTCGATTTCAGGATCTGTGAATTTTGGAGGAGAAAAGGTCACTGATTATTCCTGCTGCAGAAAGTCAAGCAACACGGGATTGACTCGATCGGCATGAGTCCAGTTGATCGCGTGTGGTCCACCAGGAATGACAACCAGTTGACTGTTTTTAATCAGCTTCGGGAGTCTTGCTGCGGTGGACTCAAGCGGCAAAATCCGATCGGCATCGCCATGAACGATCAAAGTCGGTACGTCAATGCGGGGCAGATCGGCGCGGAAATCGGTGAGCCAGGACGGAACACAATCCAAAGTCCCTTTAGCAGAAGCGCCTGCTGCCACATTCCAACTTGCCTGAATTGCTTCATTGCTGATGCGATCGCCCAACAACACATCCACATTGAAGAACGCTTTGAAAAATTCAGAAAAGTAAGCTGGACGATCTTCAACGATCGCTTTCATAATGCCATCGAAAACGCTTTGGTCAACGCCCTCTGGATTGTCATTCGTCTTTAACAAAAATGGTGGCACAGGAGCCATCAGAACCGCTTTTTGCACCCGTTCTGAGCCATATTTGCCAAGATAGCGCGTGACTTCACCCGTCCCCATTGAGAAGCCAACCAACACGGTATTTTGCAAGTCAAGCCTAGTCATGAGTGTATTCAAATCGGCGGCGAAGGTGTCGTAGTCATAGCCAGATGAGGGTTGACTGGAGTTGCCAAATCCGCGGCGATCGTAGGTAATGACTCGATATCCCGCATTCAGTAATACTAATACTTGCTTTTCCCAGGAATGACCGTTGAGGGGAAACCCATGAATGAGAACAATCGGTTGACCTGTTCCCAAATCTTCATAGTAGAGATCGATGGTTGCAGAATTTTCTTGACCGACAGTAACGTAAGGCATTGCAATCTCCTATAAATACTGCATTGGATTCTTGTCTGATTTAACTTAATTACTTGCAGCAATCATGGCTGCCATCAACTGGGTCGTGTTCCAGTGTCCGATATACCGAATTCCATTGATAAACAGGGCTGGAGTAGTCGTTACTCCACTCTGTATTCCGCCTTCGATGTCTTCATTGATACAATCGACACGCGCTTGTTTAGGCAAGTCTTTGAGAAACTGAGGAATATCAAGCCCTAAATCATTGGCGTACTCGACAAGATAACCATTCTCCAGATTTTGTTGATGGGCAAATAAAGTATCGTGCATTAACCAAAACTGTCCTTGGGCAGCGGCGGCTTCGGCAGCTTGGGCAGCCCGTTGAGCATGAGGATGAATCTGTGTTTGCGGAAAGTGACGGAAGATCAAGCATAAATAATCCTCTCCAAAGGAAGCACTAAGCTCTCGTTTGATGACTTGAATCAGCTTGTAAACGTCCGCACTTCTGGAGTCTTGATAGTCTCCATACATCACCAGCACTACCTTGGCACTCAACACACCTTGAATACGATCTTGGGTTGAAGGTGGTACAAGTAAGGAACTGTGGTTACAATCGTCGTTCATCTTTCTACATCTGCATCAAGCATGGAACTTTGCAATTAACTTGCTCAATTCATTGCCTGCATGACTGTTTGCATAAATTCAATATAGGCGATCGCCTCCAAGCTGTCGTCTACAGCAAGTTAAAACTTTTGCAGTATAAATTGATAGAGCAATCATGCCATCGTGGAGTAGAAGGCTGGTTCTAACTTAAGTTAGAATCCCAATTCTATCGAAAGTACATCCTATAAATTGACAATGCCGCGTTTAACGGCAACAATCACAGCTTGGGTGCGATCGCTGACATCTAACTTATTCAAAATTCGATTGACATGAGATTTGACAGTGCCTTCACCGATACTCAAAGCATCCGCAATCTCGGCATTACTCATCCCCTGTGCCAGTGAGCGGAGTACCGCCAGTTCTCTTTCACTCAGTTCTGGATTGCTGAGGCGCTGTACCAACTTTGCTCCCACATCGGGCGGAATATACTGCTGACCCCGGTGAACGGTGCGAATGGCATTCAGAAGCTCGTCCGGTTCAGTTTCTTTCAACAGATAGCCTCTTGCACCTGCCTGCAATCCCCGATAGATATCTTCGTCGCTATCATACGTTGTCAGGACAATAATCCGAGCAGATTTAGCACTAGCACGAATTGCACCGATGGCGGCAACCCCTTCGATTTCAGGCATTCGCAGATCCATGAGCGTCACATCCGGTTGGTGTTCCTCAAATAGAACGATCGCTTGTTCCCCATTTTCGGCTTGGGCAATCACCTGCATCTCTAAGTCACGGTTAATAATCGTAGCTAATCCTTGCCGAAAAATAGCATGATCGTCCGCAATCAGAACTCGAATCGTCGTGGCTTGGCTCATCGTGCTACCCAAGGGTTGACGGTGACAATAATCTCTGTTCCTTGCCCAGGTTGACTCCTAATCGTCAGTTGTGCGTCGATGCGCTCTGCCCGCTCGCTCATGCCTAATAAGCCAAACCCCTCAGAGCATGGAATACTCCCAACTCCAAAGCCCTGCCCATTGTCTTTCACACGCAAGCAAAACCGCTCGAGATCGTAGACTAGCTTCACTCGGATTTCGTCAGCATTGGCGTGTCTGATCGCATTCGTTAATGCTTCCTGCCCAATCCGTAGTAGGTTATTCTCGACTTCAGTGGGTAGAGAATACACTGCACCCTCAATCTCATAATATAAGGTGGTGTCAGTTGCAGCAGCTCTGGTTTGAGCGACGAGACGATGGAGAGCGCTCTGTAAACTGCCCGACTCCAAAAGCTGAGGACGGAGCGCGACGACCGATCGCCGCGCTTCAGTCAATCCAGTTCGCGCCAATTCTTTGATCAGGTCTAGATGTGCCTGAGCTGCTTCTAAATCATCCGTTAGCACCTGTTTTGCAGCGCCTACCTGAGCCAGAATACCTGTAAACGCCTGAGCGAGTGTATCGTGAATTTCGCGTGCCATGCGGTTGCGCTCCTCTAAAATTGAGGCGGCTTCTGCTTGCTTCAGCGCCGTAATATCTCGCGTTAGCCAAATCACCCGATCGCGATCGATTGGTGCAATGCGAGCCGAAAACCAGGCTTCTCGTCCATTTAGAAACGTACTGTACTCGACTGTAAGGATTTGTTGGGTTCCCAGCACCTGCTGAATATAGCTTAGAAATTCATCGGCTTGTTCCTTTCCGAGTTGATGCATGGTTTGACCAATCATCTCCTCAATGGGTTGCCATAGCAGATTTGGTTCCTGTACGATTATTTCAAGGAATCGCCCTTCAGCAGTCAGTACAAATAATGGATCGGGAATTGCCTCAATTAGAGTCCGTAGCTTTGTCTCTGAGGCTTGTAGGGCTTCTTCTGCTTGCTTGCGTTCGCGTAGCGCAGCTTGCTGTTCGCTAATATCTGCAACCACTCCTTCTACACATTCATCATTCAGACGAGAAGAGTAAAGTGCCCAAAACGGCGTACCATCTCGTTTTCGCATCTGCACTTCAAAGCTTTGAATTGTACCATCACGGGTTAGCAATTCAATCGCTGAGGAGCGATCGCTGAGATTCACATAGTAGTTTACAGTATGTTCAAGCCCAATCATTTCATCGGGTGAATCAAAACCAAACAGATCGGCAAGGCGTTGATTGGCTTCGAGAATTAATCCATCCGAGAGGCGGGTGCGGTAGATACCTACCTGTGAGTTTTCAAAGATATTGCGGAACTTGGCTTCACTGCGCTGTAGGGCTGCCTCTGCAAGTTTGCAGTCGCTAATGTCCCTAATCAAACCATAGTATCCTTGGACTTGACCATTGGCACTAAAATCGGGGATGTGGGTAGCACTGATATAATTTTTGCTACCTGGGGGAATTTCTGCCTCGAAAGTGGTGCTTTGCCCTCCCAGCACTTGATTAATATACGGCTCAGCAATCTGATAAGCCGCCTCACTCACAATCTCACGAACATGTTTGCCCAGAATTTCATCTCGACTACGCTTGAACCAAACCTCATAGGCACGATTAACAAACCGATAGCGTCGATCTGCATCCACATAGCTGATATAAACAGGAAGAGCATCGGTGATGAGTCGTAATTCCTGTTCTCGGTCGCGCAGTGCGGCTTCGCTTGCCTGTAACGCTGCCGTTCGTTGGGCGACCTGTTGCTCAAGAGTGCGGTTGTAATCGGCTAGCAGTTTCTCTGCTTGTTTGCGCTGGGTAATGTCTTGAAAAGCAGCGATCGCATGAGTTATATTGCCCTGTTCGTCATAAACTGGCGTTCCCCATGCCTCAACTGGAATTGTGGTGTTGTTTTGCCGAATTTCTAGATCTTCACTCCTGGTGCGTTCGCCCTTTAACGCTCGGATAGTTGGCAGTTTCTCTGTCGGATAGATTCGATCCGTTTCCGCTTCATAAAACTGATAAACTGCTGAAATTTGCTCCTGTGCTACGGAGGGATCGGTTCCTTTCCCCATGAGCTGAATGCCGCGTTGGTTGGCATAGTAAGGGCGACCAGTCGCATCCACGATCGCAATTCCCACCGGAACCGCTTCGAGAAACTGAGCGATCTTGCTTTCGCTCTTCCGCAGCTTGGAGTAAAGGAAAGCATTTTCGATCGCGATTGCTGTTTGTGTCGATAATAGGTTCAAAACCTGCGTTCTTTCGGTTGTAAATGCTCCAACTGCTAATTTATTTTCTAAATACAATATGCCAACCAGTTTAGCCTGATTGAGTAGCGGCAAACAGAAAATAGATTTAGTTTGGTTGCGTTGAATGTATGACTCATTGATAAAAGCTCCTTCACCAATCGCTTCATTTAAAATGACAGATTCATGAGTGCGGATAACATAATTAATAATTGCTTCGGGTAAGCGATCTATAATTGGAACGGATTGCAGCACTTGCGTAATATAGACATTCTCACCATCACCATCATTTAGTTGACCAGTCGCTTCAATTACCCACCCTCCTGAGTTTTCTAGAATTAAATATCCGGTTTGTGCGCCAGCATTTTGAATTAATATCTGCATTAATAAACGCAGCAAATGCTCTAGTTCAATTTCACGAGCAATCGCTTGTGAAGCTTTCATTATCGCCGCTAAATCTAAAGCAATATCCGAGCGACTAGAGCTAGTTTCAGAAGTGGTAGATACTGACGTGAGAGTTACCTTAGACAACTGAGAAAAAAATTGTGGATAGCGATTTTCTAAATCTTTAACTTTAGCTTTTGCACCCCAGCGATTGTAGCAGTAATGGGCTTCTTTCATGTAGGTTTGGGCAAATTTTTCTCTACCTCGCATCAAATAATGTTTAGCCGCCAATTCATAAGCTAGTGCTTCTTCTTGGATAAACTCATTCTCAGCAGCACCTGCGATCGCTCGTTCGTAAAACTCTTCAGCCTCAAAAAATTGCCCTAAGACTCGCGCTTTTTCTGCCTCAACTAGATCGTATTTATGCAAATAATTCATTGGGGCATAATGCGCCCATTGTTTCATTTTCTCCTGGCTATGAGCAACTTGTTCAAGGATTTCCGACTGCGCTCGATCGCTACTTTCAAAATAGGTTCCAAGTCTTGCTAGAGAATTGTAGAGGTAGTACAAAACAAAAATGGTAGCCGCTGTGACGCAGCTTGAATAACTTTCCGCTATATCTGCGTATTCAACTGCACGAGCATTCTCAGAAAATAGATAGTATAGGAAAAGTTTGCTGAAATAGACACAAAAGATTGCAGTTCCATCATTTGCTGCTTGGTGTTGTGGTAATCCATTTTCCTCATTGTAGAATTTGCCAACTAGACGGTAGGGATCGCTCGATCGTCCCATCAAATTGGCAATCGTCTGCTGAAAAATTTGAATCCAGGTGAGTGCTACTTCTTGCTTGATTTGGCGGATTGCTTCGCTATAGGTTGCTATGTTGCCCTCAACTTCCGCGAGTTCCTTCCCCATGAAAAAGGAGTGAGTGCAGTAACCCTGAGCGCAATAGGCAGCAAACTCTAAATCCCCAGTCTCCAGCCCGCTTTGATAGCCTTCTAGTAATGGCTTGGATATTTTTCTAAGATACTCTTTCCAGTGAATGATGGAGATGTTCACGACGAACAATGTTCTAGCTCTAAGTGAATGAAGATTCGACTGCGACAAGAGCTTCAAAGCAAGCTGTCCAAACTGGTAGCCAGACTCGATGTTTCCGACTATTCCACAGAGAATTAATCCATGCAAGGCGTATGCAAAGGGAGACACCAGTGCATTGCCATACTGGATTGACAAGTTAACCTGTTTAGACACCAGTAGAGGCATTAGATCGGGAGCAGCAATCCAGGCAGCAACCGTTATCCTGGATAGGATTCGCATCGCCGTCAACTTTTCTGGCTCGGTCATTTGGGGCA
The DNA here is from genome assembly GCF_000817735.3 of Scytonema millei VB511283. Taxonomy (NCBI): domain Bacteria; kingdom Bacillati; phylum Cyanobacteriota; class Cyanophyceae; order Nostocales; family Scytonemataceae; genus Scytonema; species Scytonema millei. Next base: position 20,705 of record NZ_JTJC03000008.1, read on the forward strand.
AATGAATCAAGCCCTCGATCGCTTTTCCACTGAGAAGGCTTAAAATTACATCTAGCTCAAGCTGAATATCTGACTGAGTGGGCTTTTTGGGAAAATCGATCCCTAGTTGCTGCAAAACTTGCAATGCCGTATCGATCGCCTTCAATGGCTGGTTCTGTGCGATGTAAGTTTGAATTTTGACTTCATAAACTTTTATGATGTCGAGAATTGTTTTAGCTTCTTGTATAACGATCGGTGTCCAGTATTCTACCTGCTCAAAATTGCCACACAAGTATGCGACTTCTGTTGTTTCTAAAGATAAATCCAATGCTAGCTGATAATTTGTTTGCCAGCTAGAAGCTGCCAGCCATTCTCGAGCTGTGGCTAAGTAATTTTGAGCCATACTATAGGCGATGGCGGCTTTTGCTTTCTGACCTGCGATTAAATTCAAGAAAGCAATTTCAGTTCGTTTTGCGCGATCGCTGACCAACTCAATTCCCCGATTGAGATGATCGACAATTTCAAACAGTCGCTCAGATTGTTGCTCTGCTGAAGTTTTTTCAAGTAAATTGCGACCAATTTGGAGATGAACGACTTGTTTTTGAGATTCATCAATTAAAGCATAAGCAGCTTGCTGTACGCGATCGTGCGAAAACTTATACTCTTGAACTAACAAGTTTTCATCTAATTCAGATAGAGGTTGAATTAATCCAGCTTGGATTGCAGCTAGTAAATCTAGAGAAATTGCTGGCGGCGATTTTTCACAAACAAGTGCGAGAGTATCTAGATCGAATTCTGCTCCGATACAAGCGGCTAAACGAAGAATTTGCTGTGTTTCTTGTGGCAGATTCTTTAACTGGAGCAGCAGCAACTCCACCACATTATCAGTTATATCTTGGGTTTCAATCTGGGCAATGTCCCACTGCCAGCATAAGCGATCTGCATCAAAAGTCAGCAGATTTTCGCTATACAGCATTCGTAAAAATTCACATGAGAAGAAAGGGTTACCCTCGGTTTTACGTAACACTAATTGGGTGAGGGGACGCACGGTGTCAACATTGTGATGTAGCGTCTCGGCAATCAATTGACTTAACGGATCAGGCGTTAAGGGCGCTAAGATAATCTCCTGAAGCACTGCCCCTTGTTTTCTCAGTTTCTCCAGCGTTAGTATTAGTGGATGCGTTGAAGTTACTTCATGATCTCGATAGGCTCCAATCAAAAATAGATACTGGGTTTGCTCGTCGAGTAATATTAGCTCGATTAACTTCAGCGTCGCGGAGTCGATCCACTGCAAATCGTCTAAGAAGATGACCAGGGGATGCTCCTTGTCACAAAACACCCGCACAAACTTTTGAAACGTTAGATTGAAGCGATTTTGAGCTTCAGTTGCTCCAACTTCCGGTACGGGCGGCCGCTTGCCAATAATTAGCTCAACTTCTGGGATTGCATCAATGATGATTTGTCCGTTGCTGCCCAATGCCGCAAGTAAATGCGATCGCCACTGTTGCAACTGCTCGTCAGGTTCGCCTAGTAGTTGCTGTACCAATTTTTGCAGGGCATCGACGATCGCGCTGTAGGGAATATTGCGCTCGAAAGAGTCAAACTTTCCCCAGATAAAATAGCCGTGCTTTGCCGTAATGGGTTTGTAAAGTTCCTGCACCAATGCCGATTTACCAATTCCAGCGTAACCAGAAACCAACATCATTTCGACATTGAATTGTGGAGAATTCTCTGCATTTTCCCTTGCGGCTACTCTGTCAAACGCCGCTAATAATGCTTCAATCTCTCCTTCTCGCCCATACAGTTTTTGGGGAATTTGAAACTGCTCGGAAACATCTTGCCGACCTAATTGGAAGGAGTTAATTTGACCAATTTGGGCTAGTTGCCGATCGCAGCGTTCTAAATCTGCTTTAATGCCCCAAGCACTTTGATAGCGATCCTCGGCATTTTTCGCCATCAATTTCAAAATTATGTCGGAAACAGGTTTGGGAATTGTAGAATTTAGTTCGTGTGGGGGAACGGGCTGTTTGGCAATATGGCAATGAACTAGTTCTAGGATGTCGCTGGTGGGAAACGGCAACTGTCCGGTCAAAAGTTTGTAAAATGTTGCGCCCAGCGAGTAAAAATCGCTGCGGTAGTCGAGCATCCGGTTCATGCGCCCAGTTTGCTCTGGAGATAAGTAGGCAAGGGTTCCTTCCAGAAGATGGAGACTTTTAAACGTTGGGTTAGTGCGGCTGAATCGGGTGGCAATCCCAAAATCAATCATTTTGACCACGCCAGTATCTAGATTCAGGACGATGTTGCTAGGATTGATATCTTTATGAATGATGTTAGCAGCATGGATTTTGCCTAGAATGTCAGTAATGGCGATCGCTAGCCTAAGAAAATTCGCACTAGGCATGGGGTAAAAGTCCGATTGCTGCTGCCGCAACCGTTCTAAAGACTCGCCGCCAAAGTCTTCTAGCAGGATGACGAGCGTGCGCTGATAGTCCTGCTGGCTGTAAGCCTTCACTACGCCATCGATGCTGAGGGAATGGGTAATTTCATATTCCTGTTTGTAGCGGGTTAATTCTTGGGGAGAGGGGTAATTTTGCTTGAGCAGTTTGACGACGATCGCCCGCTCGTCTTGCTCTCTGATGCCCCGATACACTAGAGATGCCGAACTCTCATAGATTTTGCTTAAGATGGCAACTCCAGGTAGGGCGATCATACAACTCTCTCCCGATGAGTGTCATCAGCTGTATCATCAAGTATATCGTTTATATCATGTGCCAAGCTCCAGCAAATAACACAATTGGGCAAATTCGCCTGGTGCTGGCTCCGCTCCGCTAAACGGGTTGCTCTCTAGGGGTGCGAGGCAGTTATTCTACATCGCTAGATTTTCTCTAATAAGCGCGTCGAAATCAAATTGGTTTTAGAACTCAAATCCTGCGCGAGCTTGAAATTTAGAATCTTTGCACAGTAAGAGCTTTAGACTACATCACATTCACCAAATTTGTCAGTAAATTCGCTCTTATCCTTGTGGTGTTTCAGTTTTCAAGAATCGGATCGAAATGCTTTGAGATCCTAAACTAATTCGCACCATGATACACTTAGGCCATATATTCTTGCTCAGTAGATTGAAGAGAGAAAATTGCCACAAAAGCTGCGTACTTTCCTCACTGTCTGTTTTTGGTAGTGCTAAAGAGGAAAGGATGAGAACATGAAATCATTGTTGTCATTTGATTAAGTGTGCTGATGTTTACTGCTCTGCCTGCCTGTCCCAGTTGTCAGTCTGAAGATGTGGTCAAAAACGATCGAACTCGACATCAAAAGCAAAATTACAAGCGCCGAGACTGTGGGCGGCAATTCGTCAAAAATCCACAGTGGCGGATGATTAGCGAGGAAACTAAAGGTATCATTGACCGATTGCTGCTGGAAAAACTGTCACTAGCTGGCATTGCCCCTGCCTTACAAATTTCCGAACTGTGGGTACAACAATACGTCAACCAGAAATACCAGCAAGTGACTCAGAAGGTGCAGGTGCGCGACATGCGCCGAAACGCCGTCTAACAGTGCAGATGGATGAGTTATGGTCGTTTGTGGACGGGCGGGGACAAGCAGTGGGTGTGGCTAGCAATGGACGCAGACACTCGTGAGAAGACTTGCAGATCGAATGCACTAGCACGAAGGGCGATCGCTTGACCGATGCTACCTGCACCAATACCACCATTCAGCCTCAACTGCCAAATGTCGTTATTATTGCAACTGGTGGCACGATCGCAGGTACGGGGGCGACTAGCACGACAACAGTAGGATATACTGCCGCTAAGGTAGGAATCGATTCACTGCTGAACGCCGTTCCTGAAATCAAGAAAGTAGCCAATGTCAAAGGCGAACAACTATTTCAAATTGCCAGTCAACATATCACTAACGACCATTGGCTTAAACTAGCTAAGCGAGTCAATCAACTTTTAGCATCAAATGATGTCGATGGAATTGTCATTACTCACGGCACTGACACGCTAGAAGAAACAGCCTATTTTCTCAATTTGGTTGTGAAAAGCGATAAGCCAGTAGTATTAGTTGGTTCGATGCGTCCCTCGACTGCAATTAGTGCCGATGGTCCTTTAAATTTATACAATGCAGTAGTTGTGGCAGGTAGTAAGCAAGCGAAAGGCAAGGGAGTATTAGTATGCTTAAATGACGAGATTAGTAGCGCCAGAGATGTGAGCAAGACAAGTACCATGCTGATAGAAACTTTTCAAACTCCAGATCTAGGCTACTTAGGATATATTCAAGCAGGCGTACCCCACTTCTACAGACAAGCAACCCGCAAGCACACAACGGCAAGTGAATTTGATGTTTCTCGTCTCAATTCGTTACCGCGAGTTGAGATCCTTTATGGTTATGCCAACAACAGCCGTGTCATGCTAGATGCTGCCGTTGCAGCTGGTGCAAAAGGCTTAGTTCATGCGGGGACGGGAAACGGTAGCCTATTTAGTGAAATTGAACAAGGACTGATAGACGCACAAAAAAAGGGGGTGGAGATCGTCAGAAGTTCTCGTACTGGTAGTGGGATCGTAGCGCGGAACGGTGAAGTCAATGATGATAAATTAAATTTTGTCGTAGCCGATAATTTGAATCCACAAAAAGCTCGCGTCCTGTTAATGCTAGCTTTGACGAAAACAAACGATCCGAAAACAATTCAGCAGGCATTCTATGAATACTAGGAATATTAAAAATGGTCTACGAACAAAGATTTTTCACCAACAAGCTCCAAGTGGTACAGATGTTTGAATAAACTCATCCCTGCAAGGCACAGTGCAGAGTCAGCTTGGGATAGGATGGCTATTTGGTTTTCAGGGGAAGTCAAGGAAGGGTTTACCGTTGACGAGTGGGAAAGTTTTAGTGAGGAAGTTAAACGCGACGAGTAGCGATCGCCATCCACTCTTAAAGAAAACTGTAGCGGCATCTCAAATTTACCGTTCGGCAGCGGATAAAGGAAAGTAAAATTAGAAACAAGGCTGTTACCCGTAGAGTTAGCTATGCTTGACTTTCCGCTTTTGGCACAAAAGTCTTCTGATATCGCTTTCAGTATCAGTATCAACGGAGTTGTCGCTTTAATAGCAGGGATACTGATTCTTTTTCTCCCGCGACTACTCAATTACATTGTGGCAGTGTATCTAATTGTTATCGGGCTAGTGGAAATCTTCAATTTACGTACTTAGACAATGGGGTCAGCCGTTTGGGAGTGCATAGGGAGCGATCGCTCCCTATGCACTCCCAAAGCGATCGCGATCGTGCTGTTGGTCAAAATCGACGATTGGACCCTTCGGCACAATTCGATTGGGATTAATCTCGGTCATACTCATGTAATAGGCACATTTGATATAGTCCTGATTGCACGTCACTTTGAATTGGGGACGCTGATATAGGTCTAGTAGATAATTCCAAAGGTTCGGATAGTCGATAATTCGCCGCAAATTGCACTTAAAGTGACCGTAATACACCGAGTCGAAGCGATAAAGCGTTGCAAATAGACAAATATCAGCTTCCGTGAGGCGATCGCCACATAAATAACGCTGCTTGCCCAGAACAGTTTCCCATCGATCTAAACTCTCGAACAGTTGGGTCACGGCTTCTTCGTAGGCTGCTTGCGAAGTTGCAAAACCAGCGCGATAAACACCAGCATTAATTGGTAGATAAATTGCATCGATAGTTTCATCGATCTGCTGTTGTAAGTCGCGTGGGTATAAGTCGATTTTCTGCGTTGCCAATGCAGCAAACTCTACGTCAAACATCCGCACGATCTCGCGAGATTCGTTGTTGACAATGGTTTGAGATTGCTTATCCCACAAAACGGGAACAGTGACTCGCCCTGTGTAATTGGGATCGGCTTTGAGATAAATCTCTTGCAAATATTGAGCGTGATTCACCGAGTCAGGAATGGCTCCTGGCGCATCACTAAACATCCAGCCTTTATCGCTCATAATTGGATCGACAATAGAGACAGAGATGACATCATTCAACCCTTTGAGTTGGAGCATGATTAAGGTGCGGTGCGCCCACGGACACGCCAAGGAAACGTAGAGGTGATAGCGTAGAGCTTCTGCCTTAAACCCGCTCTTTCCACCTGCACTCACGCGCTCTCGAAACGTTGTTGGAATCTCATGGAACTCACCGCTTTGATTTTGCTCGTTCTCATCAGTTATCCATTTACCTGCAACCATTATTCCCGTCATAATTCCCTCCTAAATGTGTTGGTGCAATTCTGCCTCTGCTGCTTTATTTGAATTGATAAAAGTGTTATTAGAGTAGTCTTAAGTTGTCGTTTTTCTTGAGTGATACTGTTAAGTGCGCTTGCAGCAGTCTAGAGTATTAGAGCAATCGTAAATAATAAGGGGTGCAGTATCGGATTGCACCCCAGTTTAAACATAAAGTTTTATATTTAGAATTGAACCGTTATTAGATAACTCCATCACTCACACGCCCGATTCCAGAAAATCTATTCTGAACTGACAAATTTAGCAAAGGACAGCACCATGCTGCTACTCGGTTCTTGTTTGTCATTGTGGAGCGGTACATTTCAGCGTCAACAGCCCACACACCTATCCCTACAGGCTCATAGTTGTCATTCAGCACCAAAACTACCGTTTTACCTTCTGGTGTCTTACCTTTTTGTAATTTCACAGCGGCTGCCACTTCGTTTTGCTATTCGTTTTATATAAGTGATAGCTACGATGTGTAAGATAAGTTTTATAAACTTACACAAAATAAAAAAACAGAGTCTTATCCCTGTTGTTGTTGTTGTTGTGTATATATTATTTAGGAGGGTTTATAAGAAACCGTGACGGCTTGCTGTTGTGTCATGCTCAGCCAGGTCAGGGCAACAATAAAGGCAGCTTCTAAAGTAGCGGCAATGATTAAACCATAACCCGCGATCGCCAACCAATGACGGCGCGTTAGGATCGGCTCTTTTGCCCGCCGAGGTGGATGCTGCATCAAGGCAGTTCCGCCTTCTCCGACACCAAGCGCCAGCGCGGGAAAGGCATCATTCACAACATTGATATATAAAATCTGAAGTGGCAGCAGTGGTAAGGGTGCGTTCAATAGCGAGGCGACGGTGACGGCAATAATCTCACCGACATTGTCAGAGAGCAGATAGACTGTAAACTTACGAATATTGTTAAAAATCGCTCGTCCCTGTTCGACCGCCGCCACAATGGACGAAAATGCATCATCCTGAAGCACCATATCAGCCGCCTCTTTTGCGACTTGCATTCCCCGTTGCCCCATTGCTACACCAATATCAGCCTTTCGCGTAGTAAACAACCAGAATTTTCATTATTCCTCCCAAATCGATGATTTAAATTTTTCTGTACTAACGATACAGCCAACTCAACTTGCTTACTGAGTTAGGCTTTCCAAAGGTAGAGATTGCACTAAGCTCAAAGTTAAAGGCATTTGACTGATAAACCGAGCGTAATCAGCACTCAGATAGGGACGGTATTGCTGCGAACCTGCTACGTAAGTCTCAAAAAAAGCCACGCTCCAAGCCCCCAGATAGCGACGAGCCAAGGACGGATCTGGACCGATGACTGATTCGGGAATGGGTAAGGGTTCGCTACCTGGATCGGATTTATCGGCAGCGGAAAAATGGGTTCCACCTGCGAGTAAAAGGAGATATTTATTCTGAGCAGTCAGCCATGTAAAGGGCAAAATTTGCTCTGGTAAAGCTGGTGCAACTTTATCGTCGCTACTGCTGGCAATTGTCACGGGGATTTTTATTTGACTTAAACCAGCTTTACCAAAAAGGGCGCTGGCAATAGGATTAATCGCGATCGCCGCCTTAATTCTTTTGTCTCGCAAATTATACTGGGTGCGCGGTAGTTCCAGCGTCCGACACTGGAGCAGTAAAGACAAATTAAAAGTCTCGCCCAAATTCTCACAGTCTTGTTGTAATTGGTTGAAATTCAACTTAGCACCTGCTAAAGCTAAGGCTGTATAACCACCATAGGAATGCCCGACAACTCCGACTTGTTGTAAATTGAGGGCAAAAGATGAATCGGTGCGATCGAGTTGTGCCAAAACATCGAGCAAATACGATACATCCAGCGGACGATTGATAAACTCCCTTGGAGGCGTAACGGCAGTAGCGCGACCATTCAGGAGCGATCGCAATTGTTCGGCATTGCTATTTGGATGTTCGGGAACGGCAACGGCAAAACCATAACTAGCTAACTGCTGAGCGAGATATCCAAAGCTGTTGCGGTCTGAACCTAAACCGTGAGAGATGACTATGACAGGGGTGAGGAGTGAGGAGTGAGGGGTGAGGGAAGGAGGCGAGAGGTAAGAGTTTGGTAAATAAAGATCGGCAATAAAGGCGCGATCGCGGCTGCTGTCGTAAAGTTCTAAGGTGCGTTTCGTCCAAGTAAATCTTCCTCGTTGGCGCAAGTCTGGTAGCTGGGAGAAATTGGCAGGCTGTTGGGCGATCGCAGCGGCAGCTGATTGTCTCTGCACTAGGGCGATCGCTTCGTTTGTGCGATTGATGACAGCTTGCAATTCTTCTACAATTTCTAAACTTTGCCCCAGATCGACTCGAATTCCATTCGTGGGAAACTGACGCAAGACATCAAGTAAGGTAAAGCCTTGGCGATTTTCTGCTGCTGCTAAGATCAGAGCCGAGCGAATGGCGTAAAATCCTGGAAGTGTTGCTTCAGTCCGAATCAGTTGTCCCAGTCGTTGTAATAAAGTTTCGCCAATTGAGGAGTAAAGAAATTGAGAGATTGCTACCGGACTCAGATCGACTGGTGTAGTCAGTATACCTCGCAGTCGCTCCAGCTGTGCGGGGGTGAGTCTGCGGGCGTAATCGATCAGTCCGCCTTCAATTTCGCCTGTTTTGGCAAACTTTGCCAAATCTTCGATCGCCACCGAACTTTCAAAAGCACCGTATGTCGCGTAAATGCGATCGGCTGCGACTGCGGTTTGAAGCCCCGTTGCTGGAAATAATAATAAGGATGCAATGCTCGCGGATTTGAGCAGTTTTGAGGTGAAAAGTTTTTGCAACACGGTTATGACGTAAACTAAAATCTGGTTTCGTACTCCACCAGCAGCCGACTCTCACCGCTCAAATTGGTAGAGGCACGTACCAAGATTTGGTCGTTGAGGCGATAAATTAGGTTGTAACGCAAGGGATCGTCAGCAGCAAATACCCGCGAGAGGGAGAGAGAAAAATCGTTCGTGATGTCAAACACTGCCTCTGCTGCTAAACCAAGGACAGAAACGTTTTCTTCTGGTTCGGTGACGATCGTAGGAAACAAGCGTAATTCATCGATACCTAAAGCCTCGCCAATCTCGGTAATATTGTCTTGGAAGTTGGACAGTAAGGTAGATCCTGCAATTGTGGCAAGCCCTAGAGCAGGATCTCCTCTACCCAAGGTATTGATAAAGGAACCGCCTAACAGTGCGACGATCTCTGCTTCGCTGCGATTCGGTTCGCTAGTTAGCTCTAAGTTATCCGCCAATTCACTAGCGGGTCCCTCTACTGCTGCTTGCACGCGCACGGTGCGGAAAGTGCCGAAGCTTGTAGCGGGAACGTCACGGATCTCGCCAGAAAAAGGTGAAGTGGGAACCCGCCCAATACCACCAGTTGTCTCTGGTACAGTTGCGACTAGGGTGACATCAAGGATGGGATCTAGTCCTCCCTTGGGCGTGAAGCGAGCCGTCTGTTCTTCGCCCCGTGCTAGGGTGAACTGAGTCGTAAATAAGTTGACTTGTCCGCCTGTCAGACGCACCACTCCTTGGGGACGAGGGTTGGTTAAAGTGCCATTAATCGCCAGGTCGCCTTCTGCCTCAAAGCTAAGTAAAGGCTGGCGGACGATCCGCACGTCGTTGTCGAGAATTAACTGCAAATTGGTAAATTCAATCGGAGATTCCTCTGTGGTGTTACGATTTGTCGCTGTACTACTTGTAGCCGTACTACCTGCGGGTGTGACTGCTGCGGTAGTAGGAGTATCTTCAGTTCCTCCCAAAGAGACTTGACCGTTCGCCAATCGAATCTTACCCCCAAGATCGGGAGATAGGGCTGTTCCGGTAATAACGACGTTGCCGCTGACTCCGCCCTCATAGCGTCCCTCGATATCTACATTGAGATCGTTTAGGGATACTGTGAGGGGATTTGTCGCTGGTTGTCCCTGTTGAGTGGCAAAAATCGGGAGAGTTCCCTCAGCAGTCACTTTACCTGAATTGTACTGTCCTGTAACACCAGGAACGACAATGCGATCGCCATTAAACTCCACCGTCCCCGTTACATCCATCAGCGGTTCGGGCAAAGCTTGAGCCTTCAAAGTGGCATTCTTGACGACAGCTTCCCCCGTCACCACAGGTCGATCTAAAGTTCCTTGCACTTCGACATTGACTTGTCCCTGACCTTTTACCCAAGCAACTTGCTCGGTGAATAAATTCAATAACGCCAAACCTTCATCTTGTACGTTTGCTCGGATGCTAAGAAGGTTACTATCGGGCTGGACGGAGGCAAACGGTAACGCTACGGGAATACTGCCTGTAATTTCGACTGGTTGAGTCCCTGTTATCAATACATCGCTGGCAAAACTCAACCGCGCCTCATTATAATCAAAGCTTAGCCCAGCTACCTGAATCGGTTGTTGATTCAAACTTCCTTCCACCAGCGATACCTCACCGATCGCTTGGGGGTTTTCTAAACTACCTGCTAAGGTGACGAGGGCATTCAACTGTCCGGTGACATCAAATGGTAATGCTTGTGGTAAGCGGTCTAGAAAAGGCTGTAAAGTTGCTACAGGTAGGCTGACGACGCGCAATTGTCCAGAAAGTTCCTCTCCTAGTTGTCCGGTAAAGGCAATAAGTCCGTCACCGAGATCGAGTCGCAAGGGTAGCAGCGTCAAAACGCCATTTTCAAAAGTTCCTCTGGCGATCGCTTCATCGACTGTATAAGTCCCCCATTGCCAATCTTGTCCGAGTAGTTCAAAGTCAACGTCAAACGATGGCTGTAAACCAGGTGCTAATGCTCCTGTTACGGCAATTTCGCCGCTAATCGTACCGTTTAAAGCTGAAATTGGTGGTAATTTGGCTGAAGCTCTTTCTTGTTGTTGCTGTTGTGCGATTAACGCTCTAATTTCCGAAAATAGTTGCAGTTGAGCAAGTAAGGATTGTTTTGGTAAACCCACAGATACGGTTGGTAATGCCTCTGCTCCAGGGAGATCTTCGGGTAACAAGCCACCTGCTAAGTCTTCAAAACCGAAGATACTCAGTGCTTGCAACACATTTTCAATTCTGGCAGAGTCAAAGTCGAGCTGAAATTGAAATTGTCTGTCGTCCTCAGCTTGTAAATCTCCACTTAAGGAGATGCGGCTTTCACCTTGTTGCAACTCGCCTTGGGTCAAAGAGAAAGCCCCTGCATCATAACGAAAGCGGGCTTGAATTCGGTCGGCTGAAAACCTGCCTGCTCTCGGTCGCGCAATTGCTAAATCTCCTACTACAGTAGACTCGGTTATATTCTCGGCTAAGTCAACAACTAACTTGCCCGATACTTCCCCCCCAATCGCGCCAATTTGCTTGAGGCGATCGCCCCCAATTACGCTTCGCAGCACCGCTACGGGAAAGTCTTGGACGTTGACAACTAAGTTTTCGCCTTGGGTTGTACCTCTAGCTACCGCTTGGTTTCGCCGCACGAAAAATGAAACGGGGCGATTATTCTCATCTAAAGTAAAGGCAATTCTATCTTGTTTACCGCTGACTTGCAGTTGAGTCTGCTGTTCTGCCTGATAATTTAATTTGCCAGTCAATACTGGATCGAAGGCTAAACCGTTGACTCTCAAGTTTTGCAAACCCAGATTTCCAACTGCATTGGGAGCATCAGGAGTGCCTGTAACTTTTCCGGTAAAATCTGCTTGCCCTGCTAGCATTACGTTACCAGGAATCTCCAAACCGAAGTCTTGCAAGTCGTAATCTCGCGCTCGCACGTCCAAGTTGAACCCAGCAATTTCTGGCGCTGCTCGTTCTGGTAAGCGCACGTCAACAGTTCCACTAGCATTCAGTCCTGGTGCAGTTGCTTTTTGAACGATAATTCGCTCTCCATTCCACCTAACTTGAGCTGTCAGGGGTTGCTCGATAACGGCTAAACCTTCAGAAAAGCGCACTTGTCCTTGGGCTTGAATCTCGGCTAGATCGAACGAATTTCCGGTCACGCGCACTTTATTGGCACTAAATTCTCCCCGCAACTCAGGAGAAAAGGATTTAAGTTGCACTCCACTGGCATTTACGACCGCTTGGAATTGACGATTTCTATTAATTTGACCGTTTGCTGTCACCGTACCACCTGCAACCTGGAAAACTGCATCTCGGATTAGCGTATTTCCCTCGTTGGTAACGATGACTTCTGCCGTACCAGGATAAGTAGCTTCAGGTGCTTGCAATTGAGCGACAGTACGAATATTACCAGGAGAGCCAGAAATTTTTGCCGTTCCTGCGACATCGCCAATTTGAATTGGGGGTGTAGTGCCGTAAAGCTTGGCTATAGCATTCCCTGGTACGTTTTGCCCCTGAAAATTAAATGCAACTTGGGGTTGAGTTCCTAGCTGAATTTGACCCTTACCTGTAATTTTGCCCCCCACCGTGGGAGTTGCCTGAATATTGGTAAATGTAATTTCTGGTGTTGCTCCACCTGTTGTTAACCGAAAGCGACCGCTAATATCTTTAAATGGAATGCGATCGATCTGTGCTGTTTTAATCGTGCTGACAGTGCCGCTCAGAATGGGTTTGTCGATCGCACCCTGTAACTGAAGATCTGCTCTGACGGTTCCCTTTGTTGGAAAGGGAGATTCAACATCTAGCGCGTCTAAAACATTATTGACACTAGCTGCTTTCACCCGACCTGATAAGTTATAACCTTTGAGAGTATTGAGCGACCCGCCGAGCTGAACCGGAATTTTGCCATAGCGCGTTGTCACATTTTGCAGGGCGATCGTCCGATCCGGTTGAAATAACAGTTTTCCTTGGATATTAGTAAATAGATTCGGTACGTTTTCAATCTTGGCAGTGACGTTACTCAAGCTAGCCGTCCCTGCGATCGCGGGTTGTTGTCCTTCAGGTTGCAACTGCACTCTTAAGTCACCATCTACCCGACCTGCTTGTAGGTTGATGGGCAGATCGATTAACCGACTAATCTCGCTGGCAAGTAAATTCTCTGCCTCGATATTGAGAGTCGTCTGTTGCAATGCCGCAGGGCGCGTTTCTCCAGCGATCGCTAGTTTGCCTCCTGTTTTCGGTTGACCAGTCAGCTCGAACTGAATGCGTTGATTTTGGTCTAAAAAGCGGGCAACTCCACTCACATCTGCGATTGCGACTGCACCTGATGGTCTATCTGGGGCTGGATTTGGTACTAAGACAATATCGGCATCTCGTACCCGAATTGTCTCTAACTCAGTTTGAATGAAACCAGCACCGCCTTCGGGAATTTTAATTTGGGTTGAAACCCACTGTCCGTTTTTCGCCTGTTCGACATATACATCCGGTTGAACCAACGTCACATCTAATTCCAGTCTGCGGTTGAATAGGAGCGGCAAAGGATCGAACTGGACTTCTACTGCTTCTGCTACTAATCGGTCGGGATCGGTAGAAGTTGCTGGCAGGGATGCCGAACTAAATCGCAAGCTGTTGAGCGAAAACCTTTCTACTGACCCTATATCTACAGGTCTTCCCAGGATCTGCTCTAAATTCCTTTCAACTAGCGGTACTAACCTTCGGTTGACAAAGATCCAACCCCACGACACGCCTCCTGCAATTGCTACGAGTAGAAATGCTCCGACAGCAATACTGCTGCGGCTCAATATCAACAGCCACAAACGCCGACGAGAATTTGCTTCTGGTGGACGACGGGGGGAGTTTGTCATCTTTATATCTGAATGGGACTGGAGCGAAACATTATGCTGTATGAGTTTGGTAACTTATTGCCCCACGACTTGAGTTGTCTGAGCAACAATTGCAGGCTGTTTCTGGACGTACACTTCATACTCCTTAGCCGGACCCAAGTTAAATTCCCGCTCTAAATCTCTTGTCGTCAACTTACGGACATTTCCCGTGACTTGGACGCGGCTACCTTCGGTAATATTCTTGGCTGGCTTGGCACTGACAATCAGTATGTCATCGTCCCCAAGCACTTCGTTGTTGTCAACCATGAAAGCAGTTGGGCTAATCACTCTCTCGACATCGCCTTCAACGGCGACTGTGCGACCCAAGAACGGGACTGGGTTTTTGGTAATTTTCTCTAAATTAGGATTGAGAGCAACTTGGGTAGCCACAATGACGGGTTGTTCTCTAATTTCTGCTTCCAAACCTGGGTCTAGATCGAAGCCGTACTCTTTTTCTACGTCAACTATAGTTAAATCTCGAACTGTACCCGTCACCTGTGTCAGAGTCCCTTCGACAATTGGAACTTTATTAGCATTGACAACCAATACTTCTTGACCGTTGACAAACTCATCGCTTTGAATCGTAAAAGCCTGCTGGCTGACTTGCCTTTGAATGTCACCACTGATAGTTACAGTCTTGCCAATGAGATTAGAATTCGATCGATCGGCGACTTCGCTTGTAGTAGTACCAGCTTCGCGACCTGCTGAGTCGGAGTCAGTACCAGTACAAGCAGGAAGCACTAAAGCAAACAGTGCTAGGGCGATCGCTCCTTGAGTTTTTCCGAAAACTTGGGTGAGTTTACGTGGGCGATGAGAAGTTGTGTTGCTAAATCTGCTTATCATGAAAATCTCTTATACTTTGATGAAAACCAATATTTTGACGATAAGCCCCAATAGTGGAAAACTAGTGGAGAACTCAAAAACACTAACTTCAAACTCGCCGAAACAGATTAGCTCCTGCATATCTCCAAGCAATTTGCGCTGGATCTTTGCTTTTCGACCATTCCACAAACTCCTTACCATCGGTTTCGTGTTGCGCGATCGCCGTCTGGTCAACTCCTAGTCGCTCAGCCAATTGCTTTCTGTCCAATAAATCGCCTTGGCTGTTCGTGTTGCTAGATTGGTTTAGGCGATCGCTGAAATTTTGCTGTTGTAGTTGCGACTGACTTTTCAAATCGCTAACTTCACCGCTTAAGTCCTCCACCATTGTCGTGAGAGTTTTATCCGTGGGAGTTTGATAAGAATGCAATCCAAAGTAGTCTTCTAAGATGACATTTACAGCATCAGCAATCGAGTTTAAACTCTGCTGCTCTTTAAACTGCTCTACACGTTGATAAAGTTGTGGGGGAATATAACTGACAATTTCAGTTTCAGTTGACATTATCTCAATTTCCTATTCAATGAAGGTAGTAATACACAATGAGAAAGGATAAAAACTAGCAATCAATATTATTTTTTTCAGTCAATTCAGTTACAACGTTTGCGCGATCGCTCATTAATTTTTCCCACTCGCAACGGTTTTCTTGAAGAAGATGATAAATCCTCTGTTGAGCAATCTCTTTCATATCTAACCACTGTTGGGAGGATAGAGCAGTTGTGGAGTAGTTGGATGAGGGTTGAGTATCGTCAATCAAAACCGTGTAGCGATCGCGAATTTGTCTGAAAATATCTGCAATCAGCTTTTGCTGTAATTCAGGAATGACAAAAAAATTTTGATAGAAACGATAGGGTTCTGTAGCTAAAACATCTTCAATGACTTCGGCGATCGCTGGCAATGTCAGATAAATTAGTTGTTTAGACATTGGATGGCTTTCCTGAATGATGGGGAGTCGCGAACAAGTATTGTGTTTTGCAATTTGAAGTTGGCTGAGCGATCGAACTAAAGTTATAGTCAAAATTGAAACTCAATTGCTCATTGTTACTATCGTTGAAAAGTCAAAACTTACAGTCTTTAGTACAAAAGATCGCGTATGTTTTTGTACTAAAGTATTTTTACTTTGCATAGAGTTTTAGGTTTCCATACAGGAAATCCAGTTTGGTTGTCTACCTCTAAAGCTAGGGTATAAAAGTGGAAAACTTGGGTAGAAAGAAGATTGAATCAGCGATCGGTGACCAGTGACCAGTTAAGAGTTGTCATTTGTCATATAGATCGCATTGCAATTTCGCGCTCTTTAACTGCTTCAGCACGGGCAGACAGGCAAAAACAACAGGAGAAGCTGAACTTGAAACGCTCCCAACTACAGCGTTATAGCATTGCTATCCTCAGCACCGTCGTAGCAATGCTACTCACAGAATGGTTGTGGTGGCAGCTTCAACCAACTATCTACCCATTTTTTCTTTCTGCTGTAGCGATGTCGGGCTGGATGCAATGTTACGCTCTGTCCAACGGCAAGCTCAACGCGATCGCGCACTTTTGCAGCAATAGAAAGCTTGAATTAAAGCACGATACAGGATACGCGATCGCCAATTTGATTAGATAAAATTTACAAAAAAGCGTATCTCTACAGAAATATTACATGAGGGAGCCGAGAAAGAGATTGTGGAGTCAAATTCATCATCCGGTGTTAGTTCGCTTTCTACTATTATTTGCTTCTGGTTGGGCTTTAGTCCAGCTAATATCTTACTTTGAAACTATTATCTTTATTTTTGCTTTTGCGGCAATTTTAGCTTTTGTACTCAGCTATCCTGTTCGTTGGCTCAGTCGTTTCTTGCCACGCATTCTAGCTTTTATTAGAGGACAGTTTCTATTAGTTTTGTTTTTGTCATTTTCTAGTTTTGTAGTTTTTTAGTTTTACAAGTTCCATTTTCATTAATTTTGTCACTCATGCTCGGCTTTGTCAATCTTATCCCTGAAATTGGAGCAATATTAGGAATTACTATAGTTTTTTTAATCGTTTTATCTCAAAGCGTTTGGCTAGCCTTAAAAGTTTTAGGAGTTTGTTTTGTGCTTCAGCAGATTCAAGATAACTTAATTGCTCCTAAAGTCATGCAAGATGCAGTCAATATTAATCCTGTAGTCACTTTTTTGGCTATACTTGTCGGTGCTAGAGTTGCGGGAATAGTAGGTGTTTTTCTGGCAATTCCCATAACTGGTGTCATTGTTAGCTTTTTTGAAATTGAAGAAATGCAAGCAGAACAAGAAATGTCAACTAGAGTGGATAGACTTAAGAGGCATTAATTAAATGAATTAACCATTTAATATTCAAACTTTAACCAAATTTTAACTCTGATTCTCCTAAAAGAGGATTGACTGTGTATTAGCAATGTTGCAGGGAAACGACATTTTTCAGCAATACTATTTCATAAGAAATAGCTCTATTGATACTTGATTCAAATTGTATATTTTTTCAAAATGTTACTGTCGTCACAAAGCTTTTGACAGTTGAATTACTATCTTCTAGCTAAAGATAATAATTCAAATTAGTTAAATAAGGTTGACTGCTCTCCTTTTCTAATAGACTTGTTGCAAGCTTCATTTTTGAGTCATGTTTTGGCAAGAATTTCAGGGGTTCGATCGCTAGATGTATGCTGCTGCGATCGCCCAATCCAAACTACTAGCGGATCTAGAATCGCTCAAAAGAGCTGACACCACTCAGTTTTCCCGTTACAGATCCCGAACCAGTCAAACGTAGACGTGACTTTTCTGCAAAACAAAAAGGACATTTTATGCTGACTAAACTTTCTGCGATCCGACGAACCTTTGTTCTACCCTTAATTGCTATCTCTCTGGGGACTGCTGCTTGTCAACCGCCGAACACTGCTGAAAACACACCTGGAGCTAATCCCGCTACCTCTCCAGCCGCAGATACCGCAGCAGGTGAAAATGTCACCTTAACTGGTGCTGGAGCAACTTTTCCGGCTCCGTTTTACCAACGGTGTTTTGCCGAGTACAACCAAAAAAATCCAAATGTACGAGTTAGCTATCAACCTGTGGGTAGCGGAGCTGGTGTAGAGCAATTTACTCAAGGAACTGTGGACTTTGGCGCTAGCGACGTAGCAATTACAGAGGAACAAAGGAAAAAGATCGAACGGGGGGCGCTGACGATCCCCTTGAGTGCGGGGGCAATTGTCCTGGCATACAACTTACCTGGTGTAGAAAAGCCCATCCGATTGCCACGGGAAATTTATCCAGCAATTTTTACGGGTGAAATTAAGAATTGGAATAACCCCCAAATTGCCGAAGCTAATCCTGGCGTAAATTTGCCTGACTTACCGATTACAGTCGTCCATCGCTCTGATGGTAGCGGGACTACAGCCGTTTTCACCGAACACTTGAGTGAAATTAGCCCGCAGTGGAAAGGTAAAGTCGGGGCGGGTAAAACTGTAAGTTGGCCCGTCGGTATTGGAGCAAAAGGAAACCAAGGTGTAACGGCTCAGATTCAGCAAACCAAAGGAGCAATTGGCTATGTGGAATACGGCTATGCTTCGCAGAATAAGCTACCTGTAGCTGTTTTAGAAAATAATTCCGGCAATTTTGTCGAACCGACACCAGAAACATCTGCTAATGCCTTGGAATCGATCGAACTACCTGAGAACTTGGTTTCTTTTGCTAGAGATCCTCAAGGAGAACAATCTTATCCAATTGTGACTTACACCTGGCTGCTAGTTTACGACCAATATCAAGACCAACAAAAAGCCCAAACCATAGAAAACGTGGTGAACTATGCATTGAATGAGTGTCAAAAATTCAGTGCAGAGCTAGGCTATATCCCTTTACCGGAAGGAGTTGTCAAAAAAGTCACGCCAACTGTAGAGCAGATTGGTAGTTAAAGTTAGTTTTGAAGGGCGAAAATATCGCCCTTATTTTTTGATTTTTAACTTTTGACTTTTGAATTTTTCTGACGATCTATTTACCTTTTGCTTAACCAAAGCGACCGCTGACGTACTCTTTAGTAGAAGATTGCTGAGGACTCTCAAAAATTGCTTCAGTTCTGTCGTACTCTACAAGATAACCAAAGCGTTTCCCGTTATCTCCTGCTTCGGCATTAAAGAAAGCAGTGTAATCTGAGACTCGTGCTGCTTGTTGCATATTGTGAGTCACGATGACAATCGTGTACTCCTGCTTCAGTTCGTGAATTAGTTCTTCTATGCGCTGGGTAGATATCGGGTCGAGAGCGGAAGCAGGTTCATCCATTAAGACGACTTCTGGCTTAAGCGCGATCGCCCGTGCAATACACAAACGCTGTTGTTGTCCGCCAGAGAGCGACAAGCCACTGCTTTTGAGTTTATCTTTGACTTCATTCCACAAACCCGATCGCTGGAGCGATCGCTCGACTAATTCATCCATATCGCCCTTGAAACCAACTACCCTAGCACCATAGGCAATATTTTCATAAATTGACTTCGGGAAAGGATTCGGTTTTTGAAATACCATACCGATCCGCCGCCGCACTGCAACTGGATCGATTTTGGCTGCATAAAGGTCTTTACCACGGTAAATCACTTTACCTTCTACCCGACAGCCATCAATGAGTTCATTGAGCCGATTGAAGCAGCGAATTAGCGTACTTTTACCACAACCAGAGGGTCCGATAAAGGCAGTAACGCTATTTTTCAAAATGTCCATCGAAACTTCTTGCACTGCTAAAGTGTCGCCGTAGTACACGTTCACTCTTTCTGTCCGTAATACCATATCGCGTGGATCGGCTGGCACTGGTTGAGCCAAGCGATCGTCGGTCTGATTTCTAGAGTACATAACAATTGTTGGGAGGATGGTAAGTTGTACGAGTCAGCTTTTTAGTAAGTCGATCTACTTGCTACCCAGCGAGCGAGAATACTGGCAAGCAAAATCAAAAGCACCAGGATTAGGGAAGCTGCCCAGGCGATTTCTTGCTGATTCTGATAAGGTACGGCAGCAAAGTTATAGATCAAAACAGAGAGGGTTGGGACAGGCTCCCAAATACCTCTAGGCCAGTATTGAGAGAACAACGCTGTAAAAATCAGTGGTGCAGTTTCTCCCGCCGCACGGGCGATCGCCAAGGTCACTCCAGTAGCGATCGCCCCCATCGCCGCAGGTAATACTACTGTCAACACGGTTTGAAAGTTAGAAGCTCCCACCCCAACTGATGCCCAGCGTATCTCTTGCGGTACGAGCTGCAAAGACTCATCAGCAGTCCGTACTACAATTGGCAACATGAGAATGGCTAGGGCAAATCCCCCCGCCACAGCAGAGTAAGTATTGGTCGTCAGAACGATAACGCCATAAGCAAAAATACCAACGATGATGGAAGGAACTCCACTAAGAACATTAGTAGCAAAACGAATCCACCTAGCTATTCTACCAGAGCTAAATTCTGATAAATAAACTGCGGCTAGCACGCCAAAGGGAATGCTGATTGCAGTAGCAATTCCAACCACAATCAGCGTTCCCACAATTGCCGGAGCGATACCTCCGCCTGGTTGTAGTGCTACGGGGATCGAGCCTGTAAATAATTCAAAGTTAAGTCGATTTGCGCCTTTAACAATGACAAAGCCAATTACCAAAAACAGCGGTAGCAGGGCAACTCCTAGTAGTAAAAATGCTAATACTGTCAGCGCCAATCCGATCGCCGTTCGAGGAGTAGTGTAGGAATGCTCCATTTTCGGAGTTGGAAATTCTTCGGCATAGCGATCCTCAATATTATTAGTTGCCATAAGCTTCATCTTCTCCTTCATTAGCGATCGCTTGCTTTTCACTCAAAGTTAACTACCAATTACCAATTAATACTTTTTCACCCTTTGAATAATCCAATACGCCAAAATATTGACAATTAACGTGATGACAAACAAAACTAGCCCAGCATAAAATAAAGAGGACTTTTGCAATCCAGATGCCTCGGCAAATTGATTAGCTAGTAGAGAAGCGATTGTATTTGCTGGTGCTAAAATTGAAAAACTTAAATTATTACTATTTCCAATTACCAAAGTAACAGCAATTGTTTCTCCTAACGCCCGCCCCAGACCTAGCATAATACCACCCACAATACCTGAAAATGCGGCTGGGATTAGAACGCTAAAAATTGTTTGCCAGCGCGTCGAGCCGATGCCATAAGAACCCCATCGAAGTTCGCTAGGAACGGCAGCGAGGGAATCGCGGGAGATGGCTGCAATAATTGGTAAAATCATAATCGCCAGGACGACTCCAGCAGGTAACATACCTGGTCCCGCGTACTGTGTGGCAAATAGGGGTATATAACCGAAATTATCGTGGAACCACCTGCCAATCGGTTGCAGAAACGGGATCAAAACATATATGCCCCACAAGCCATAGACAACACTGGGAATTGCTGCTAGCAGTTCTACCAAAAAAGTCAGTGAAGTCCGAATTGACAATGGTAAAAAATTTTCGCTCAAAACGATCGCACACGCTAAGCCAACTGGAACAGCTAATAGCAATGCGATGAAGGAACTTACTACTGTTCCATAAGCCATAGGCAGTACGCCATAGAGTTCTTCAACCGGATTCCAAGCAGCAGTTGCGAGAAATTCTAAGCCAAATTGTTGAATCGCAGGGATAGAATTCCAAGCTACTTGTCCGGCTATCCACAACAGAACTCCAGCTACAGCTAGTGCTAGTATTCGTGTAGTCCAAAAAAAACTTCGATCTATTGTTTTTTCAGTTCCAGACCGCGCTTCTTGCGCTGTCATCTGGGAGTTATTAGTTGTAGTATTCATTTTTCATCTCAAGTAAAAGTCAAAAGTAACAAACTTTAAAATACAATAATGAAATTGAATTAAGCTGTTTAAAACTGTTATTGACTACTTTAATTATTTTAGAACTAACTTTATTGCTAAAATATTGCCGCCTGAATTGAGTTCTAGGATGTCTAATCTTACTTCTAACTAACAAAGCAGATTCTATCAAGCTTGTTTGGCTACCGTTCTTCTTGCTTGCGATAGATTTATACTAAAGTTTGGCAAGCAATATCTATATCTTTAGTTCTAAATATTTCAAAAAGGCGTATTTTGCTAATAAGATTAATAGAAATATAACTTGAATTTTACCTCGTCTTAATATTTAATAGGTAATTTATGCAGCAATTCTCGATTGCATACATGACATTTATAGGGATAAATACAAAGCTGTGCGCTCCTACTATAGGAATTCAGTTTGATTATTGAAAAAATCTAAGTACAGGTAGGGTGGGTTACGCGATCGCGTAACCCACCAAAAACTTATAGTGGTGCGTTAGCCTTTGGCATAACGCACCCTACGTATATTTCAAAAATCGAATATGAGTTCTATAGGCTTCAGTCTGATATTTCAATAAAGCTAGCAATCCGAACTCAGTTATAAAAATAGAATTGATGTTATCCTTCTTCTGGTGCTACTTCATCAGTTGCTAATTGATGAGTCAGCCATCCGGCAAACTGCTTTTGAAAATCCTTAGCCTCTATTTCTAGTTTATTATCTTTATAACTTTGACCTGCCCTTCTGAATTCTTTAAAGTAAGCATATCCAAACTGAGTTTCCCCACCAAGGCTCTCGCATTGCCGCGCATGTACGAGTTCGTGAGCTAATAATGCCAGTTGAACGGGATCGCCAGATTTATAGGAGCCTTCAAGGTAAATGCGATCGCAATAAGTCTGAGCAATCGCATCAACTTGTCCAATATCTATTTTGAAATCAGCATATAACCAGCCATCCATCAATTTAGCATTGTAGGCGATTGCCACGCGATCGACTAAATCGCCAAAATAGATGCGTAAATACTGTTTTTGCAGATCGTCTAATGCTCGACCACTACCGTTATTCGCATACATCCACCGAGCAGCGGCTTGATATGCTACTATCCCTGCTTGACCCCATGTTTCTTCAGTCAAGATTTCTGTATATTTTTGAAAGTATAGGTTACAACTTATGTCTGACCAATGACAGTTATGAGTTCGATTTCCTGTAAGCTTTGAACTGCCAAAAAATAGGATAATTAATGCCAATAAAATAGCGAGCGAACCGAATTTGAAAACCCTTTTTCTTTTCATAAGATCGACCTGTATTCTTGAAGATCGGTTTGCTCCGCTTACTATTAATGTGATGGTAGTAAGTCGCGATCGCAAATTAGACTTTTTCAGAAAATCTTCGCACTGGCGTACTAGAGGAGTTATCCGAGCAATAGCTGGAATGAATTTAGTTCAATTAATTGTATTCTTGAGGATAGCTCTGAATAGTGCAAAACTCGTGGAGAATTGTAGGTATTAAGATAAATGAGTAGTGCGGCAAAGTATGCGAAAGCTCAATACTGACAACTCGTGGATTGAGCGAGTAGCCAGGTTCGGCTATGCAGTTAAAGGAGTGGTTTACTTAATTGTCGGTTTGCTAGCAATGCCTGTAGCACTCGGCATTGGTGACGAAGCACCTGGGACGAGTGATGTTCTCCAGATAATTGTGACGCAACCATTTGGTAAATTTTTGCTGACGGTAGTGGCTGTCGGTTTAGCTAGCTATGCAGTTTGGCGTTTCTTTCAAGCGTTTGTAGATCCTGAATATCAAAGCAATAATGCTAACAGAGTTATCCCCCGCCTGGGCTACGCGATTAGCGGCGCGAGTTACGCAGGTCTAGCCGTTACTGCCGTACAGATTATTGCTGGTGTATCAAGTGACAATCGTTGGAGACAGGACTGGACGGCACGTTTGCTAGCACAACCCTTTGGACAATGGCTGGTCGGGATTGTTGGAGTCGTGGTGCTAGGCATAGGCGTTTCCTTTGCGTATGTAGCCTTTACCGAACGATTCCGTCAACGGCTGCAATTAAAACAAATGAGTACTGCCCAGGTAAAATGGGCGATGGGTATCGGTAGATTTGGTGTTACTGCCCGTGGCGTTGCTTTCGGTGTTATCGGTCTGCTTCTGATTCAAGCCGCCGTTCAGTCCGACCCAGACGAAGTTCAAGGACTGGGTGGGGCGTTGCAAACGCTAGCAGAAGAAACATTTGGTCGCTGGCTTTTGGGTATTATTGCAGTCGGTCTGATTGCTTATGCCATCCACTTGCTGATCCTGGCACGGTATCGACGGATTCGGATCTGATGAGACTGTATGGGTAGTTTTGTCTACTAATTCACTGTACAATCTCAATTGACTGAGCGATCGCCGCAGCTCTGCCCTCATATTTTGCTTTTAGTTCGGGTTGTAGCTTAACACCCAAATCTTTTTCAATCTCTGCTGCAACGAACTTGCGAATCGTTCCAGTCACTCGGACAGTCTCACCTGTATCAATAGCACCAGTAGCGCCTACAACTAACAACTCTTTACCACCAATAAATTCTTGGTCATCAAGTGTAAATGCATTGCGACTAATAACTCGTTCAACTTTGCCACTGATGGTAACGTTCTTACCGATAAATGGGGCTGGTTCCTCAGCAACTTCACCTGGCTCTGGTGTTAGGGTAATTGCCGTAGCGACAAGTAGAGGCTTACCCTTAAATTCTGCTTCCAACTGCTGAGCCAAATTCAAATCCAACTGTTTCTCAATTTCCGATTTAGAGAACTGACGAACTGTGCCTGTTACTTGGATGTTACTGTCGTTAACTATGGGAGAATCACTGAGATTTACAACTAGTAATTCTGGATCGTTAAAGAAGCCATCCCCCTCAATAATAAATGCCTTTAGACTGATGACTTCTTCGATTTCTCCGCTGACTGTCACGGTCTTGCCTATAAGGTTGGCGTTAGGTCGGTTGGTAATTTCATTAATCGTCATGCCAGTATTGGAACCATTCGAGTTAGTCATATTGCAGGCAGTCAGAGCCGATAAAAGCAACAAGGCGATTGCGCCATTATTCCACATTTGAGTCGAGTCTCTCCACCAGTTTTCCACTATCTAGATCTATTCTTAACGCAAGGCTAGTAAAGCTGTTGATTTACAGAAGTTTCTGGAGCGCAACTATGCCTTCGGTGGGATGAAGGATCGAGCAGTAATACCACCGAAACTTATTTTCATTTGTGATGTCCGCAGATGAAAGTAACAAGATTCCTTACCATCAGATCGATGAAACTCACGTTTTTGAGAAGGAGAATTTTGATGAAAAGCTTAATCTATTCCACAATGTTTACTTTGGCAGCTGCAACGACAACTATTGGTCATTGGTCATTTGTGAATTGCTGATGACCGATGACAGCTTTCGTACACGATCTCAGATTGCCATACGGTAAAAAATTGAATCAATAGGCTAAAAATGTTGCCACACAGAAGAAACAAGGCGATCGCCAAACGCAAGTTTGCCTCTAAGTTAATTTCTTGGGTAGCGATCGTTATCCTATTGCTATCGCTATCAGGACTACCGAGTTGGGCGCGAAACACTCCAGCTGACGTACAAGTTATCGATCGCCAACCCCAACAGCCTATTACTGAACCAGAGCAAACTGTACCTGCGGCTCCGAGTGCGCCTGGATTAAACGATCCGCAAGAGTTTGAAGCATTTGTAGACAATTTCTTTCAAGAGGAGTTGTCAAAAACTCATGTCCCAGGCGGCGTTATTTCTGTAGTGAAAGATGGCAAGCTCTTTTTTGCTAAAGGTTATGGTTATGCCAACTTAGAAAAGAAAATCCCAGTTGAAGCAGATAAAACTCTGTTTCGCGTTGCCTCGCTTTCCAAACTGTTTACAGCTACAGCAGCAATGCAGTTGTACGAGCGGGGACAGCTGGATATACATGCTGATGTCAACAAGTACCTGACGGACTTTCAAATCAAAAATCCTTTTTCTGAGCCAGTCACGGCTGCCAGAATGATGCTGCATACAGATGGTACGACAAAACGACGGATTGGACTTGCCGCTCGTACTGCCCAGGAAATGGAGCCACTAGGAGACTATCTAGCCGACCACATGCCACCTGTTGTCTGGCAACCTGGTGAGTTATACAGTTATTCCAGCCACAGCATTGCTTTGTTGGGATATCTCGTGGAGAAAATTTCTGGTACTCCCTTCGCTCAATATATTGATAAAAACATTTTTCAACCGCTCCAGATGCGGCGAAGTACCTTTCTTCAGCCGCCACCACCCCCTTTAGCTAACGATTTGGCAGTAGGTTATCAGTACCAAAGCGGCAAGTTTAAACCCGTCCCCTATCTGTATCTCAACATTGCTCCAGGTGCGTCAATGCAAGCTACTGCAACAGATATGGCTCAATTTATGCTGGCTCACCTATTGCAAGGTCGCTATGAAAACTCCCGCATTTTAGAGGAAGATACAGTGAGGCTAATGCACGAGCAGCACTTCACCCACCACCCCCTATTACCTGGTACTGGCTACAGTTTTCGCGAACGGTTGGAAAATAATATCCGTACAATCGGACACTTAGGTAGTTTGCGGGGGTATTCTAGCTCTCTCACCCTCATGAGCGATCGCAACATCGGTATTTTCATTGCTACCAATAGCTTTAGTGGGATACATGGCAAGCTATTGACTCAGTTTTTCGATCGCTATTTTCCCGCTCCCCAGCAACAAACAGTCAAGAAACCTCTGGCTTTAAGTGCAGAGCAGCTCGAACGATTCACCGGAACTTACCGAGATCTAGAATATCCTCGCCATACCTTCGCTAAGCTCACCGCTCCGTTTGCACATATTAATATCAAGCAAGGCGACAACGGTACTCTACTCGTTAGCACTCCTGGTTTGTTCTTCGTTGGCGATGCTCCAAAGATCCAGTTAGCTCCCATCGAACCATTGCTATTCCGGCGAGTTAATGATGATGCTTTCACAGCCTTTGAGCCGGATGAAAGCGGTTGGATTAAATATGCGTTTAATCCCCTGTGGGCTAAAATTGGAGCCTACGAGCATGTACCTTGGTATGAAACAAGTTGGGTGCAGCTAGGGATCTTAGGATTTTGTACAGTCGTATTTCTATCAGCTATCTTGGTTTATCCGGTTGCGCCTTTATTTCGGCGGTTGCGTGGTAAGCGGTTTCAAGTAAAGCGGCAGTTGCGTTGGGCTTGGATACTAGCAGGTTTAATCGGTACTTTAAACTTAGCTTTCCTGATTGGCTTTCCTCTATCGATCTGGCTGTATGGCTTTTGGCGACTAGTATACGGCGTGCCTCCTGTGGCGATCGCATTTCTTTGCATTCCCTTACTTACCACTGTTTTGACACTAGGATTGTTTATCTTTACCGCTTTGGCTTGGCAGAATAATTACTGGTCTTCCTTGAGGCGATCGCACTATTCCTTAATTACTCTAGCTGCTTTAGTGTTTATTCCCTTTCTGACCTACTGGAATTTATTAGGATTTCAGTTTTAACACTTGAATTATTCAGACTGAAAAATAGTAAGTCAAACTAACTACTTCTTTGGGCGTAATTGTGCTAGCGTTTGACATTTTCCCCGAATTTTCCACTATTTATTCTTACTGTCGATAAGTAAAGAGTAAACAGGAGTTTATCGTGTTTAAGAAACCGAACCGTAAAAGTGTGAGTTCTCATTTAAGCAAGGGCGATCGCTCTGTTCGATCGTGGAGTGCTAAAGGAGCATTTGCCTTAGCCGCGATCGCGATCGCTATGCCTACAGGTTATCTCAATGCCGGAGAAGTAACGCGAAG
This sequence comes from Scytonema millei VB511283, assembly GCF_000817735.3. Lineage (NCBI taxonomy): Bacteria > Bacillati > Cyanobacteriota > Cyanophyceae > Nostocales > Scytonemataceae > Scytonema > Scytonema millei. The sequence continues at coordinate 48,118 of NZ_JTJC03000008.1, forward strand.
CACAAACAAAGAAAACGTTATTGCTCAAGTCAATAATCAAAGAACGCCACAAGAGCGCCGGAACGTCACCTCTGAAGAATTAGCTGATAAATTCAAAGCTATGGTTGGTAAAAGAGTAACCGTCAGAGGTAGGTTTCTAGAAAAAATTGGGAACAATACCTTTACTATTGCCGACGAAGAATTTCTTGGCGTTGAACCGATTTTAATCGTAAATCTTTCTGGCAATCCACTAGATATTCCGTCTAATGGCATAGAAGTGCAAGCAACAGGCGTAGTTCGGAGTTTTTCGCTGGCTGAGATCGCAAAAAGATACAACCAGCAATTCGATCGCGCTACGTATGCTCAATACGAGAACGATCCGGTAATTATTGCCCGCTCGGTTGCTCCAGCTCCAGAACCAGAGGAGATAACTGGCAACCCCACCCCCTACTACAATAGACGACTTGCCGTACCTGGTAACGTTGAGCGCGTCTATAGTCCTAATGCTTTTGTACTGGAAAACAATTTGCTAGTTTTGAATCCATATCCAAAACAGGCTGCGAGACAAAGAGTGACTCAAGGTGAGAAAGTAGTTGCAACTGGGGTGCTAGATCGGCTGGTTATCGCTGATATAGAACGGGAATATGGCTTCACTTTAGACGCTGGTATACGAAAACAACTGGAAGTAGATTACGCTGACAGACCCGTGCTGATTATCGATAACGTGTATCCATCCGCAGTTGAACAATAGATAAATGGCGAGTGGGAGAAATCTCGCTCGCACTCAATCGGGTAATTATTCCTAATTATTTTGTCGTCCTTGCCATTTATTCATCACATCTTTAACCAAGACTTCTTTGAGCCAAATCTGTAACGCTATCAACAGCGGGATAGCGAGAAACAAACCTAAAAAGCCGAATAAGCTGGCAAAAACTACCACTGATAATATGGTAAACACAGGCATTAGATTCACCTCTTGTTTCATAATTAAGGGAACTAAAACCAGGCTTTCAAACTGCTGAATTACAATATAAAGTAATATAACTGCTCCTGCCTTCCAGGGAGCATCAAGCAGGGCAAGCAGTGCTGGAGGAACGACGCTCAAAGTTGGTCCCACATTAGGAATGAATTCTAACAATCCGGCTAAAGCAGCATTGACTAAAGGTAGTGGTACTCCCAAAATTGACAGCCCAATCAAAGAGACTATACCAATAACAACCATTGCTATAAGAGTGCCTTCGATCCAACCAACTAAGGATTCCTCGGTTTCTGACAAAATTTCGTCAATTCGTCGTCGATAAAAGTTAGGAAAAGCTAAGATAAAAACCCGTCTGTACTGGGAGGGGTTCGCCAATAGCATGATGGTCAGAACTAAGAATAGCAGCAAGCTAAGAACAACGGTAAGCGAGTTATTGAGGATGACAAAGAAGTTACCTAATAATCGTGTTATCCATATTTGAAGCTGTTGTGGAATATTCTCCAATACGCGGAGCTGTTCAAATATTGCTCCTGGGATCGTAGATTGCAACCAATTCAACCAAGCCGCTATTCTTTCTGATGTTTGGGGCAATACACCAACTAATTGTTGTAACTGATCGACAATGCGCGGCACGATGAACGCAAAAAAGCCAACAATGACTGCTAGTAAAACCGCAATTGTAATTGCAATAGCAAATCCACGTTTAATGCGGTATTGCTGCATTCTTCGCACAACTCGATTTAAAACTGTTGCTAAGACTACAGCTGCAAATAACAGTAAAACGACCTGCTGAATTTGCCAAAGAATATAAAGAGAGATCGCCAAGGCAAGTAAGCCGAGCCATTGACCTAAGCGCACAATACTACCTCCAGAGATTGCTTTTTTGAGCGGTTGGCTCTCACTGATTCCAACCCAGACGAACATCTCTTAAATCAGTGACCAGTGACCAGTAAACATGACTTTCTGCTGCGGGAGTCAGAAACCGCCAGCTCAAGATTGGTGGCGAGTTTCATTCAAAAATCATCACTACCATTACCATACGTCTACTTCTCCCAATTGTAAGTACGCTATCTTCGACGCTCACCTACATGGCGTTAATTTTATTCAACAAACTGACGGTTTTCAGGCTTTGTTGCGAGAAATGGACAATATTTGTCCTGATGGCAACCCCGATCCAAATTGGAGTGAAATTACGGAGAAACATAGCGATCGCATCTATTTAGGTTCAGATATTTTCGGTCATTTTGAAACTTTAGCAGCAGATATTTCTCGATATACGCCATTTCTCGATTGTTTGAGCAAAGAAACACGCGATCGCGTTTGCATGTTAACTGCTGAAAAGTTGTATGCATCAACCGCCGCTATTGGCGATCGAGAAAGTTGGTAGAGTGCAACTTAGCGAAAAGATGTTGTATCGTTACGAGGACGATAATCTGGGCAATCGATAGCTCGCCTAGTTAAAACAACAGATGGATTTACCGCACACTTGAGATGCGGGTTCATGCAATAAAAATGACAATTCATGCAGGGAAGTTGATGAAGACGACTCAAAAAATCGCTAGCAAGGCTTTGTTCTCTTTTGCGTGAGATCTGAAAAATAATTAGTACCCCTGCTGCTATTGCTAAGTAAATAGGTAAAACAATTCCTGTATATTCAGCGGGATTTACTACATCTATTTTTTCTCTAGTTAGCTGTCCCCCTTCTGGTTTTTCTGTAATTAAATTTGTTCTTTCCAAGCTTTTTAGGTTTGTAGTTTCTCTGTGAAGATTTTTCTGAGATGCCATGTGTTCGATCGAATCGCTAGCATTCATACGATTTACTCCCTGAGATTAAACAAAATTACGTTCTACTTCACTAGCAGTATAGTTACCAAGAGTTGTCCCTTCTTTACCTACAATCGCTGCAGAAGAATAATCGTAAGTACCGGAGTCAAATCCAGAACCGAAAAGAGCGAGTCTTCGGTCTGGATATTGAGGATCGATTTGTTTGCAGTTGTTAATCTTTCCTTTGAACTATTGCAACTGACTCAGATCTAAATTGGGTGGTAGGAGAACTTCGTTCACTGCATGGATGACTCCATTGCTAGCTTGAATGTTTGGTTGAATTACTCTGGCATCGTTGACGGAAATTTGATTTCCAGCCGGATCGATTTGAATGTTTACAGGTCTTTCTGCCAGCGTTTTCAATTCTCCCGCCGAGAGTTCTTTGGCGGTTTGTTGCTCAGGAACCAAGTGATACATCAAAATTTGCATCAGAACTTCACTATTTTCTGGCTGTTGCAACTTTTTCAAAGTTCCTTGGGGTAGAGCTGCAAATGCCTCGTTGGTAGGAGCAAAAACTGTAAAAGGTCCTCGTTTTTGCAAGCTTTCTGCTAGCCCCGTAGCTTTTAATAAAGAAGTCAGCGTGGAAAAAGATTCGTTTGAGGTTGCTACTGCAACCAAGTTATTTGCAGCTGTCGCACTAGAAGTTTGAGGAGTTTGAGTATTTGGGGTGGTTTGACTCACATTACTATTGCGACCCACAATATACTGAGTTGCTGCTACATTACTAGCTAGCGGTTGTACCTGCCCTAGTCGTACTAAAGCTTGGTACAAGTGAGCTGCGGCTTCTGCTCTCGTCAGCGGTTGTTGTGGATTGAGTTGTCTGACATTGGGGTAATTAACGACCAGGTTAGCTTGGGTTGCGGCTGCAACTTCACCTGTAGCATAAGCTGGAACTGCTTCAGCATCTAAATAAGAAGTACTGATAATATTCTGGAGAGAGCGATCGCTCGTCAAATTTAAGCCATTTGCTAAAGCAACGATCGCCTGTAACTTAGTAATATCCTCCGCTGGCTGAAAAACTCCTCCAGGTACGCCTCCCATAAACCCCGTTTCGTATGCTGACTCAATCGCCGCCGCCGCCCAGTAGTCGGGTGGGACATCTTTAAATCCAGGTTCAGTTAACTGACGTACTGACTTTTGGTTGAAAGCTTTTTGAATCATCGCAGCAAATTCAGCTCGCTGTACGGGCTGTTCTGGTCTGAAAGTCCCGTTGGGAAAGCCAGTAATGATGTTTTTAGCAGCTAGGGCTTGAATAAATGGTTGCGCCCAATAGTCAGCCCCAACATCAGAAAAGTTAGTCGTTGTACCTTGAGCGGGAGATGGAGAAGCAGGAGTTGTAGAATCTTGTGCGAAAGCAGATTGCGAAATTGTGTTTGGACTTACAACACCAATTGATATCCCAAAAGCTAGCAAGGCGGTGCTTAAAGCAGATCGACGAAATAAACTCTTCATGGAATCCTTTTTTGTGATGTTCTAGTTAAAATTGGATAATGTTTGATAAATTTAAAATCAACTCGAATAATCCACCAGCGACCTCGATCGCATCAACTATCGAGTTATCTGTTGAACTAGCTATCTTCTTGAGGTTAAGTCGTAATAGTGGAAAACTGGTGGAGAAGTTGAAATAATTTTTAATTGAGAAACAATTTCCCTAAATCTGTTTTGTCGGGAGTTTCCTGTATTTGCTTCTCCAACTCTTCTAAAAGCTGACACAAACGCAGACAACTAGTAGAGCGATGCTCCAGAGGAGCCGTTTCGCTAACGCCATTTTTGGCTTCTAACAAAGACTCGATCTCTTGAGCCAAGTGCGAGGCTTGAGTAAAACCAAAACTGCCTAAAGCACCTGCTAGTTTGTGAGCTTCTCGCACAGCTTGTTTTTGCAACTCAGGCGAAAGCGTACCGCGACATAAAGCTTCTACCGCTTGCTCTAACACCGCGAGGCGATCGCCGATTCCTGCTGTAAAAACTTCCCTAAATTTGACGACTACTGATAAAACTTCTTGCTGCATCTCATCCAAATCCGACGCAGTTGGTTCTGGATGAGAAGTTTCTGAATCTAGAGGTTTGAGACGATAGCCCAAACCGTAAACTGTTTCAATAAAATCCGTGGGCGCACCAGCAGTTTTGAGTTTGTGACGCAAGCTTTTGATGTAAGACTTGATTGTGTTCTCCTGCGGCGGGTCTTCTAAATTCCACAGGCGATCGACGATCGCGCTGCGGCTAAATGTCCGTCGCGGGTTGCGGAGAAACAGCTCTAACAGTGTATACTCCTTTGGAGTTAACGGCAAAACTTGCTGCCCGTATGTCGCCTCGCAGCTACTCGGATCGAGCCGCAGATCGCCCCATTCTAATACTGGTGGTAAAGCGGTACTACCTCGACGCAATAAAGCGCGGACGCGAGCGATTAATTCGGGAAAATCAAACGGTTTGACGACATAATCATCCGCACCAGCATCTAATCCCACAACTTTATCAGAGCTGCTATCTTTCGCCGTCAGCATCAGAATTGGTATGCGATCGCCTTTTTGCCTTAGTTGCCGACATAAACTCGTACCATCTAGTTTAGGCAACATGACATCGAGCAAAATTAAATCGTAGCTGAATGCTGTGGCTAATTCCCAGCCCTCTTGACCGTCAGTGGCAATATCAACAAGACAATGCTGCTGTTGTGCCAGCGTTGCCGCAACAGCTTGAGCTATGGAATTATCGTCCTCAACCACGAGAATTTTCATCGGCGATCGCCTACCTCTGATGAAATTATTTGTGACAACAGTAGACTCTCTAACTCCACTAAAGACTTTTTTAGCTGCACCAAACATCTATCAAAAGTAACGCAGCTTAATCTTTAGACAGATAGAATACTACATTAAATCTCCTCAATTTTATTGATAGGGATGCCCTACACCCCACACCCCACACCCCACACCCTTCTTAAAGTTTTCCAGCCATTTTAGCTAAACTCGTCACCACAGCTACTAATTCAGCTGCTCTGATTGGTTTAGCGACGTGGAGCTGAAACCCTTCTGCTAGGGCTTTGGTGTAATCTTCTTCTCTGGCATATCCTGTGAGTGCTACGGCGGGAATAGTTCCGCCCAGTTGGGGTTCCAGTTCTCTGATTTTACGGATCAGCGCATAGCCATCCTCCCCTGGCATTCCAATGTCGCTGATGAGTACATCCGGTCTTTGTCGTTCTATTGCCTCAAGTGCCTCCTCCACCGAACCAACGGCAATAACTTCTGCGCCTGACTCTTCCAGTACGATCGCAATCCACTGCCGCGCGTCAGCTTCGTCATCCACAACTAATACTCGCAAGCCATGAAGAGAGGGGTGAGGAGTGAGAAGTGAGGAGTGAGGGGTAAGTTTTTCTTCTGCTTCCCCTGCTCCAGATACTCTTTCTGAAATGGGGAGTTCGATTGTAAATGTAGTACCTTGTCCTCTGCCTGGACTATCGACGCGAATTGTGCCACCGTGTAGTTCGATTAAGTGGCGGGCGATCGCCAAACCCAAGCCCAAGCCTTTATTCGATCTAACGCTCGTGCTATCTGCCTGACGAAAGCGATCGAAAACGTAGGGGAGAAATTCAGGACTGATACCTATGCCCGTATCGGTAACTTGGATTTGGGCAAAGTTGGTAGTTGGTAGTTGGTAATTGGTAGTAGACGCTGGCGCTACACTGCGTGAAGGTAGTTGGTCTTCAGTTAAACTTTTGACTTTTAACTTTTGACTTTTGACTTTTTCCAGCCGCACCTCAACTCTTCCCCCTTCAGGAGTAAATTTGATTGCATTGGAAAGTAAATTCCACACCACTTGTTGCAAGCGTTCTGCGTCACCCCAGATAATGGATGAGCGATCGCTATCTCCCGACTCCCGATTCCCGACTCCCGACTCCCGCATAAATTCCAAAGCGATCGCTTTCTCATTAGCAGTTGGCTCTACGACTTCAATTGCTGCGGTGATGACTCTGGCGAGATCGACTCGATCGAAATTGAGCGGAATATCTCCCCTGACAATGCGGGAAATATCGAGCAGGTCTTCAATGAGTTGCATCTGCAAGGTGGCATTGCGCTCGATTGTCTCCATTGCTAGAGTCGCTCGACCTTCATCTAACATACCCGTTTGCAACATTCCAGCCCAACCGACGATCGCCGTCATCGGAGTACGTAATTCGTGGGACACTACAGCTAAGAAATCATCCTTGGCGCGGTTGGCTGCTTCGGCTTGGGCGCGGGCAGCTTGTTCGCGTAGTAGCAATTCCTCCCGTTCTTCTTCAGCTAACTTGCGCCCTGTAATGTCTTGCATAATTTTGGCAAAACCCCGCAGATTTCCACTCTCATCTCGCAAGACAGTGATGATGCAGTGAGTCCAAATGTACGTACCATCCTTACGAATATGCCAGCGATTCTCTCTCGAAAAACCTTCGGCGATCGCCATTTGTAGCACTTGGGCGGGTAAGCCTTGCCGTATTGCTTCTGATGTAAAAATCCGCGCAAAAGGTTGACCGATGATTTCTGCCTCTGAGTAGCCTAGCATCCGCTCCGAACCAACATTCCAACTAGCAAAGATCCCGTTTGGGTCTAGCATGAAAATGGCGTATTCTGTGACTCCTTCTACTAATATGCGATAGCGTTCTTCGCTGCGGCGCAGGCTTTCTTGGCTTTGACGTAAAAACTCATAATTTTGTTGGGCTTCCCGCGCATTGCGTTCGGCTATTTCTTGGGTAGAGCGCAATCTTGTGTTGAGGTAGCTAATCAGTAGTGCTACTAGCACAAACTGGAGTAACCCATCGATCCCATCTCGCTCGACTGCCAGCGAATAAAATGGGGGAACAAAGAAGTAGGCACACAATACAGAGGACAATGCAATGGCAAATAATCCAGGTCCCATACTGCCATACCAGGAACTCACCATCACCGCAGCTAGGAATAGTGGATAGAGATGAGGCTGGATCAGCCACCAGATCAGTTGTGTTAAGAGAAAAGCAACAGCAACGGCGATAACAGCAACGCCGTAGCCCTTAAAGTGACGTATCGAACCGAGCATATTCTACAATTTGGGCTGGCATTTCTATGTTGGCGCAATCGGTTGACTCATCGCAGGTAATTTGCTTGTCATTCTTTTCTGCCCGACTTTTCCACTTTTGCACCCTACCTTAGAAAACGTAAGGTTCTCAAGACCTACGCCTTTTCTGAAGTTCGACAGTTGTATAGGTAGTATATCTCACACACACTCCTGCTCATTGAGGCACTAACTCTAGAGTCAGCAGAACTGTCTGTATGACTCTAAATCTCACAACCGAGCAATATTCATCCAGGTGGCGATCGCGCAAAGCGCACGCGATCGCGATCTGATGGATCGTTGCTCTTGTGTTGGTGCATCTGACTGGTTCGTACTACCTGTACTGCTGTCGCGCCAGATGAGGCAAAATTAGAATTCTATCTCTTGGCAGATGTTTTCCGACAATCGCCCAATTCATGTTTTTTGCCTCACTCCCTCACTAGCCATGCGTTGGAGTAGCTTGAGTATTATTTTGTTTGTCATCACAGCAGCAGCTATTAGTAGTTTTTACCAAGTGATTCACGGATATAAGCGATCGTGGATTTTCGATGCCGCAGTCTATTCTCAACAAGCATGGCAAATTATGTTGTTTTTAGTTTATTTTGTCGCAATTCCTGTCGGTACATTTCTGATCCACGAACTTATACACGGTTTGGCTTTCATTGCCTTTGGTGGTAAACCGCGATCTGGAATAGGAATCGAACATTTTCTTCCCTACGGTTACACGACTGCACCGAGAAGGCGTTTTTCTCGCAATGCTTTTTTAGTCATTTCGCTGGCTCCTTTATTTGCGATCGACGCGATCGCTATACTGTTACTAGCTGTTTTACCTCAAGCGCCTTGGTTAGGCTGGGTAGCCATTCTCAATACTGCTGGCGCAAGTGGCGATCTTTGGATTGCAACGCTACTGCTGCGCTGTCCGCGATCGGTTACAGTGGAAGACCGTAAGACAGGAGTAGCTATTTACGCGCCTGCTGATGTCGATGCTCGTTCCCTGCCTTTTCGACAACGCGGCATGACTAAATCTACATTCCAAAAATGGCTAGATTTGACCGTTTTAGTAATTGGATTGATAATTTTCGTCAGTTTTCTCCTACCTATATTATTCGATCTTTTAAACGTGCCTTCATTTACAGTTGGCACTGATTCTTTACAGCTTTTAAATTGGGAAAATAGTCCCAAAGGATTTTGGATCTCGTTTAACCCGTGGCTCTGGATAGCGATCGCTACCGTACTTAGTCTATTAGGAGTGTTGTTTAAGTCGGTGAGCGATCGCTCAGAATCGTAAACGTTATTTTTAACCGCTCTAAATCTCCACCACTTTTCCACTTTTAGCTCTTATATTAAAGAACAAATCAGACTCTTTACATCAACAAACTTTGTTGTTTAGAGCATGAGTCATAGCATATTCACGCTGTAAAGATGCTTTCTGATGATTTCTGAGCGATTCGGTCTAAAAATTCAATAAAAATGGTTTTTTATGCGAAATCCTCGTCCTAGTAACGTCATGCTGAGTATTATTATGGCAATTACTACGCTATTTACTCTCTTTGCGATCGGTGCGTTAATCAATCATTTTGCTAAAAACTTCGTCAACGAGCAAGAGCTGGGTAAATTAGAACAAACAAATATTCAAGCATGAAGGTAAGTATGTATTAATACTTACAATCGGAAGATGTAAAAATTTAACGTGAATTTTCGAGTTGTAGTATTCTTTTTAAATAAATCAAAACTTTTGAATGCAAAAACAGCAAGCGATCGCATCCAGCAATAATTCGCTTGAAATTGAGAAGGAGAAGAAAATAGTGATGAGCAAAAAAATTTTAGTCATTGATGACGAAGATGATATTCTAAAATTGGTTCAAACCTGCTTGGAAATTATGGGAGGATGGCAGGTAATAACTGCTCATTCTGGTCGGGAAGGCTTTCATTTAGCCCAAGATAACCAGCCAGACGCAATTCTTTTAGATATTATGATGCCCGATGAAGATGGTTTATCTACTTTAAAAAAACTCCAATCTAATACAAGAACTAGCAAGATTCCAGTAATTTTACTCACGGCCAGAGGACGTTTTATCGAACAGAAATTTGACCATTTAGGTGTGAGAGGTGTACTTAATAAACCATTTAATCCTTTAAAGCTTGCCGAACAAGTGGAGGCAGCCTTAGCTTAAATAGAAACATTTGTCTGCTCACACCTATACTTAGATTTCGGCAGTTGCCCGCTTTATAAATATCTTCCATCGCATCTGAAATTTTACTGGTGTACGTGATTTTCTTGGTAATGTTAATAATACAAAAGTTGGCAAACAAGACTTCGCCTGCTTTAGCGTGACCGATCGTAGGTGTCATGCCATCTAAAAAACTCAATTTTTGGCGAAAAATCTTGTTGAAAAATTTAGCATAGATTGCTAGATTCTCTTTTCTGTAGTAGTAGCGATCGCTCGTACTTAAGTAGCAAACAGCGGGCGTGCTAGCTTCAATTTTAATCGCTAAGAGAGCTGTTGAATTGATGATTTAGGAGTATTTGTAATGGTTGTCATTCCTTCAACAATTGCTTGCGGCTACTGTTCTTATTGTTGTTCGGGGTATCATTCTCAATGCGATAATTCTAATCCCAACGGTAGTAGTGCAGGGACGGCTTTTTTCGGTGGTCCTGCCGAGACTGGTTTCTTTAACGGCTTGCAAGCAGAATACGCTCGGATTCCCTTTGCTAATGCGTGTCTGTTATTGATGCGTATAATAGCAATTTTCGATTGTGTGCGTGATACGGGTAGGGCGCACGGCTGTGCGCCCCTACGGACGTGTATTTTACCCAATTGAAAAACGCTATAAGGCATTCGCTCGACGACAACCAGGCTGGGTGAAGGTAGAATTAATCCCAGGAGTCGCAGCGTAATCTCTACAATTCACTCGCAATCGCTTTTCAAGCTTCCTCAACCGATTAGGGGAGGCTTCCACGAGTTTTCCACCATTGCAATCTAAGTTGAAGTTAGCTCTGTCTTCAGATCCAGAGTTAGTTAAAGCTATTTAGAAAGGCTTGCAGTCATGAAATCACAAAAATGGCGTGGGGAGACAATTAAGCGAATTTTCAAACAACCAGTCTTATATCTAGGCATACTTGTAATTGGCAGTTCTGCAGGATGCGAATCTTTTGGAAATAGAGAAGTTCAAGTCCAACCTTCACCGACCCAACCAGCAGCAAATTTACAAAATAATCCTAACTTTGTCACTGAAGTTGTCCGAGATGTAGGAGCGGCAGTTGTACGGATTAATGCTACCCGTACAGTTGAAGTTCCCACAGCTTTTAGCAATCCTCTGATTGAGCGATTTTTTGGGGAAAATCCATTTCCTCCCGAACAGAAAGTTCAACGCGGTATCGGTTCGGGATTTATTATCAGCCAAGATGGTCGCATCCTGACTAATGCCCATGTGGTAGAAGGAGCTGATAAAGTATCAGTCGTGTTAAGAGATGGTCGGAGTTTTGCTGGAAAAGTTGTGGGTGCAGATCCAGTTACAGATGTAGCAGTAGTTGATATTGAGGGGACAAATTTACCTACAGTTGAGCTGGCTAATTCCGATAATATTGCTGTCGGACAATGGGCGATCGCCATTGGTAATCCTTTAGGTTTAGACAATACCGTAACTCAAGGAATTATTAGCGCTACAGGACGCAGTGGTTCTGATATTGGTGTCAACGACAAACGGCTTGATTTTATTCAAACTGATACAGCAATCAATCCAGGTAATTCTGGTGGACCCTTACTTAATGCTCAAGGCGAAGTTGTTGGCGTGAATACTGCAATCATTGGCGGAGCGCAAGGTTTAGGCTTTGCGATTCCAATTAATACAGCTCAAAGAATTGCCGAGCAGTTAATTACAACTGGTCGAGTCGAACATCCATATATCGGCGTGCGACTGATTGAACTAACACCAGAAATTCAACAGGAAATTAATCAAAGTAACCTTGGTTTTAAAGTCGCGCAAGAACGGGGAGTTTTAATCGTACAAGTTGCTCCTAACTCTCCAGCAGCGCGTGCTGGTTTGCGTCCTGGTGACATTATTACTCAAATTAACTCAACCGAAATTCAAAATGCTGACTCTGTACAAGACGCAGTAGAAGCAACGAATTTAGGCAAGACATTACAGGTTACAGTCAATCGTAATGGCTCGACTCAACAGCTAACGTTGAAACCAGAACAGTTACCATCTCCCTCCAGATAGAAGATTTTTGGTTGTAAATCGTCAACTCTACTTCTAGGCAATTATTTTCTGTTGAAAACTTTTTATAAACATAAGCGACATACCCTCGCAGGAGAAAACCATGTCTGAGTTAATCCAAAATTCTCTTCCAACCCCAACGAAACAGCGATTTGCTGCTACTTTTCGCGTTGTCAGCCGCTTTAGCTTCTGGATACAGTTGGCGTTAGCTAGTACTTCCGGTATTATTTTAATCTTTGCCGTCTTTAGCCGCAGCCTCAGTGCAGTCACAAATAATGCAGCCATTGGTTTTAGTATCTTTTTTGCTGTAATTGGCGTATTACTTGCTGCTTTTAGAATATTTTGGGCATTTAGAGGACGAGTTTTAGCCAGACGCTTGCAGTCGAGCGATCGCACCGTGCATCCGCGCAAAGAAGAAGTAATTCAAGCTTTGAAGATTGGTTTAATCGCGAGTTTTGTGGGAATGTTGTTAGCTTTTATCGCATCTGAGGTTAGCGCGATCGCCGTGCTATCACAATCTTTAGCTGTACCCCAAGGCATAGCTGTGTACCAGCAGGGAAATGTGATTCGTTCGTTCGATATTCTTGTCATCCTAGCTAATGTCAATTTAATTGGTACTCACTTAGTTGGTAGTCTTACTTCTTTAGGACTACTCGAATGGATAGACTAAGCAAGTCAAAAGTCAAAAGTCAAAAGTTAAAAGTTAAAAGTTGAGATCGTGAACTTCAATAGGCGGATGTGTTCCGATTTCAAGCGTTTTAGGACTTGGTTCAAAAATGCTTTGAGGCTAGCAACTACTCCAATTGGTTGAGTCAAAGTCTATCTTAAGTAGCAAATGGTGGAGAAATTAGGTTTCTCCACGAGTTTTCCACTATTTGAATCTAATCTGAAAATAGATTCGGTCGAAACGGAAACGATCGAACTGTACACCAGTTCAAACAATTGAACTTACACCCCCCAGTTGAGCGCTCAACTTTTTCTCTTTACTGCCTGGGATAGTCAGATGCGATCGCAAACAATAATCTCTATGGCAGGCTTCCTGACTTGAGTGAGGCTAATACTCTTGCCTACGTAGAATCTATTCGATCGCTGAAACGGAACGCTAATTAAAAAAATGGCTTTACTAAAACTGAAAGATCTCTATCCGCAGATGATAAATAGAATGAGAGATAGTGCTGTTATTGGATTTACTGTGTATGCAAATGAAGACGAAAAAGTTGGCACAGTCAAAGATATTTTAGTGGATGAAGACACGGGAAAGTTTCGATATCTGATTGTCGATCTTGGTTTTTGGATTTTTGGAAAAGAAGTTTTACTTCCAATAGAAAAAGCGCGAGTAAGTGCTGTAGAAAGAAGAGTGGACGCTGAAGGATTAACAAAAGAACAAGCAGAGAATTTACCTGAATTTAATGACGATTTGAAACTCGACCGCGATCGTGAAGCTCGCGTCAGCAATGCTTATCATCCTGCAAACAACAATCCTTCAATTCAACCAGGGCCGATCGCGCCAATCGATCCAATGGTATTGAATACTACTGCAACTTTAAACAAACCGTCATGAGTTGTTTTGTCAAAAAGTAGCACGCGATCGCCTCTTGTAGCTAATGCAAACTGCTTGAATCTAACCAAAACACTTTTAATTGGAGTTTCAAATGCATAATAAAAATAGAATTCAACCTAAAAAAGTTGGGATAGTAGGAACCATTTTTGGTGGCTTACTAATTGGTATATCAGCAATTCCTCTAGTGGCATCGGCACAGGGATCTCAGGTACTCAATCCTTGTCCTCGGATTTACTACGAAGAACCTTTCAATAGTACGCGCCTAGCTCCTGAAGGCTGTCCTCCTAATGCCGCAACTAGAATAGTGCAAGGACAAGGTACGCCTGAAGCAGCTCGTCCAGGAGCAACATCAGCAGATCCTTACTACTCCCCAAGAATGCGCGATCGAACAAACCCACCTGTCACGCCACCTCTACCAGAGAACCGCTCTCAGGCAGTTGCTAAAGTCATGCTGATGGATGGCAACGTCAGCGTTAGACTGAAGAATAATACCAATGCGATCGTTACTTATGAGGCAGTCGGGTATACACAACGCCGAGTTTTACCAGGCGGAGAAGAAACTGTACTGCAAAATCTGCCTGTACCCGTAACCGTGACTTTTACGCGCCAAGACGATGGTTTTGTGCAAGTCATGCCCATGTCTGCATCCAAAGATGGAACGCTAGAGGTGGCGTTAGATGAGGACGCGAACCCCCGCGATCGTAACCAAGGCGTTCTGAGAATTCAAAAAGATGGTCAAGTCTTCTTGAACTAATTCACTTCCGCAAAGGCTAGATAATTCGTACCCACAATCATCTAGCACTAGTCAAAACTGTATTTAAACATTTTGACTTTTGACTTTTAACTTTTGACTTACCTAACAGGTGCAAGGAGATTTTCTCAATGTTAAATAAGATCTGGAATACTAAAAGCGCGATCGCCTTAGCACTAGCCGCGATCGTTCTTCCGGCTTGCACGAATCAACTAGAAACAAACAGACCAGCAGCTCCCACAGGAGAGACTGCGACACAGCCACAAGCAAATACTCCTGCATCTCCAGCAGGAAACGTTACCACAGACGAAGTGACCGATAATACTGCCCAACTGATCGGTAAGACTGTAACGGTAAGAAGCGAACCCGTGAGAAAAGTTGGTAATAACACTTTCACGATTAGCGACGAGGAATTTTTTGGCAATGAAAACATTCTAGTTGTTAATGCTTCAGGGCAGCCTTTAGCTCTCCCGACTGACGATGCAGAAGTTCAAGTCACAGGTGAGGTACGCAGATTTGTAATAGCTGATGTTAATCGAGACTACGATTTTCTGGAGTTGGAGCCGAACCTGTATGTAGACTACGAGGGCAAACCAGCAATTATCGCTCAGTCGATCGCGCCCGCACCCGAACCAGGGGAAATTACTTCAAATCCAAAACAATATTACGGCAGAACTCTAGCTGTAACGGGCGAAGTTGAGGAAATCCTCAGTCCAACTACTTTTACCCTGGATGAAGACCAACTATTTGGCGCTAGCGACTTACTCGTGTTAGTAGCAAATCCTAAAACAGGCAACACAGCAAACACGGCAGTTAAAGAGGATCAGACAGTTGCCGTCACAGGTGTACTGCGTCCCTTAGTCGTCGCTGACCTCGAAAGAGAATATGATTTCAATTGGGATGAGGGTTTTGTAAAACAGCTAGAAGCAGAATACAGCCAAAAGCCCGTACTCGTCGTTCAATCTGTCTATCAGTCTGCAATTCCCAGAGCAGCTAAATAGGTAGGAATGACTTAGATAGTTGTTGGCGATCGCGCTCTTTACATTCCTAGAATAATCATTACTGGCCAGAGGATTAAACCTGATAGGGCAAAAAAGGAAGCAGTTATCGCGATCGCCAAACAGAAAATAGCTTTCCACCAACTGATTTCATGTACGCGATGGATAGCAATTGTCAGCGTTACTAACACGGCGATGCTGATGAGAAAAGAGAACAAATCTCCCAAAGCCTCAGACCATCGACTCATCGCGATCGCTGGCGCAGTAAAAATCAGGGGATAAAGACCAGTAGCGATCGCTTGCATGGTGGCACGTCCATCTGCTCGTCCGCCCAATAACTGTGCTAGTAAATTCACCGCCGCAGATAACCAAAACCACCCCAACAACCCAGCAAACAGAAACAGTAATGCAAATCCGATAATTCCACCTACACCCAGTCCTGCCGCACCTGCTGCATTGAATGCCAGTATAAAGATGATTAGCAACCCAATTGAGATCGCAACTTGAGCGGAAAATCTCATTTCAACTGGTTTAAAAAATGTGGTGTAGAGAGAATTGAGCATCGCTTATTCCCATAAAGCTAGCGGAATTTTCTGCCAGCGAGCCATTTGCAATTCTCGATAACTGGGAAGAAACTGTTCTAAGGATGTTGAGAAAAAGATGCCCAAAGAATCTTGCCAGCCAGGAGAAGAGTAGTTACGCACGCTCGGTTCTCCAGAAATTTTGGCTAATTGAGCTGCTTTTATTAAAGCATCGTGGGTATTTCCCAAGGAATCGACTAACTTAACTTGTTGTGCTTGAGCGCCTGTAAATATCCGTCCATCTGCTAGTGGTTTCAGTTGTTCTAACGAAATGTTACGACCCGCAACTATAGCATTCAGAAATTGTTGATAGGATTCGCTGACAATCCCTTGTAAAATTGTCTGTTCTCCAGTTGAAAGATCTCGAAATGGCGAGAGAATATCTTTGTACTGACCGCTTTTGATGTTACCTGTTTCCACTCCAATTTTATTTAGTAAAGGAGATAAATTTTGAGTGCGAATAATCACTCCAATTGAACCTGTCGTAGTGGCGGGGTTAGCGACAATATGATGAGCCGCGCTAGCGACGTAATACCCTCCGGAAGCGGCAACGTCGCCGAAACTGGCAACAATCTGAATTGGAGTTTCTTGGCGGACTCGCATCAGTTCGTTATAAATAGCCTGAGAAGCAGCAGCAGTACCACCAGGACTATTAATGTGCAATAAAAATGCTTTTACTCCGTCTTTACGAGCTTGCCGAATCGATTTAATAATGGCATTAGAATTAGAATTATCAACGCTACCGAAAGGAGTTGTGGGGCGATCGCTAATTGTGCCGTAGATTTCGATTAAAGCAACGTTAGCTGTGCTACCTGTCCCACCTGGAGACATGGCAGTTTCAGCTCTAGGAGTGCGACCACCCAGCCAATTTCCCAGTGCTGCCAGCAAGCAAATAACAATTATGACTAAGGCAAAAATTCGATCTAAGCGCACGATATATCTACAATTGCCTCCAAGAGCAGCTTCTATCTTCTGTTAGTTTATCTCAACTTAAATTCATCTATTAATAAACTTTAACTTTATTAACGATATTGCCTTAAAAAAATCTTTTGTTTGCTCATTACTTGAGAGAGTAGAGTAGGCATTGCTCGCCAGCCGCTTGAATTTTATGGGTTGAATTGATTCGATCTAGTTTTAGTACAGATTTCTCAATAAATATCTCCTCACCTGAATTTCACGAACTAAGTTGAAATGTGATATTTAACACAATTAGCGATCGCGGCACAAAGAAATGAAATTACGATGAAATACCCGCCCTTCATCTGATAGAAATTAATGTTACTTCGTCAGATAGAGATGTAGAGTATATGAAATTTATATATTCGCAAAGTAAGCGTTTAAAAGGAGAAATATTATGCCTCATCAACAATATCAAACTAGTATTGACGCTGCAATTCACTGCGCTTACGAGTGCGAACACTGTGCCGATGAGTGTTTGGGTTCGATGCCAGAATGCGCTCGGCTGTGCCGCGACTGCGCTCAAATCTGTTGGACGATCGCAGGTTTTATGAGTCGCAGTTCCCGCTTCATTCCGAATGTCGTTCGTGCCTGCATAGATATCTGCGAAGCTTGTGCTAGCGAGTGCGAAAAGCACGATAACCCACACTGCCAGAACTGTGCTAAAGCTTGCCGTCAAGCAGTGGAAGAATATCGCAAGATTGCAGGCATTGCCGCAGCACGAGCCTAGTTAACTCTGAATTCAGAACTAAGAGTCATTCGGGGACAGACAGATGAAAGGAGATGGTAGGGGACAGGCGCAGCACCAAGAGCGATCGCATCATGAGGAGCATAACCCACATCACGCTCATCACCAGCACGAGCAACGTGCAGATACTCCTCATCACGGACACGCCGGACATTCTGGACATGGGGGACACGCCGGACATCACGATCCGGCAATTTTCAAGCGAAGGTTCTTTATCTGTTTAGCCCTCACCATCCCCATCCTCTATTTCTCTGCACAATTGCAAGAGTGGCTGGGATACGAAGCGATCGCTTTCCCTGGTTCTAACTGGATTAGTCCTATCCTCAGTATTGTCATTTACTTCTATGGTGGCTGGGTATTTTTGCGCGGAGCCTGGAGCGAACTGCACAGCAAAATCGGCATGATGACGCTGATTGCATTGGCTATTACCGTAGCTTTTGTATACAGTATTGCCGTTTCCCTCGGTTTGCCTGGGATGCCTTTTTACTGGGAACTGGCAACACTGGTAGATATTATGTTGCTAGGACACTGGATTGAGATGGCTTCTGTAGCAGGAGCCAGCCGCGCTTTAGAGAATCTAGCCGAACTCGTGCCAACGCAAGCTCATCGATTGCAAGGCAGCAAAATCGAAGATGTGCCTGTGAGTGAAATTGCTGTAGAAGATATCATTCTGATTCGTCCAGGGGAACAGATCCCCAATGACGGCGTGGTAATTGAAGGAGATACGAGCGTGGACGAGTCCTTTCTTACAGGAGAGTCTCGTCCCGTTACCAAACAACAGGGGGATGAAGTCGTCGCTGGTTCTGTCAATGGTGAGGGTTCGGTACAAGTTAAAGTCACCCGTATTGGTGGCGAAACCACAATTAGTCAAATTATGCGCTTGGTGGAGGAGGCACAAGGATCGAGAAGCCGCTACCAAGTATTAGCCGATCGCACTGCATATTGGTTGACGCTAATCGCGATCGCGGCTGGTACGATTACGTTTGTCGTTTGGCTGTGGCTAAGCGATCTACTATTTGCCATCAATCGCAGCGTCACCGTACTCGTGATTACCTGTCCTCACGCTTTGGGGTTGGCGATTCCCCTGGTGATTGCTAATTCTACAGGTCTAGCCGCCAAAAACGGGATCTTGGTACGCAACCGCGATGCGCTGGAACGGGCAAAAGATATTAAAACAATGGCATTTGATAAGACTGGAACCCTAACAGAAGGTCGGTTTGGCGTACAAAAAGTTTACGTCGATCGCGTGGATGAGATGACAGCATTAGCGATCGCTGCTGCTTTAGAAACTCCTTCCGAACATCCCTTAGCTAAAGCCGTCGTGACAGCCGCCCAACAACAAAGGCTGGATTTACCGCAGATGTCTGACTTCAAAACGGTAACGGGTAGGGGAGTAGAGGGCAAGATTCGCGGTCAAATCTACCGAATTGGACGACCAGAATGGGTATCGGAACAAAAATTGCCCATCTCTGCATCTCTGCAAGCAGGATTAGCAAAAGCAGACGAACGAGGTGAGAGTGCGGTCGTGTTGATGGACGATCGCCAAGCTATTGCCGTCATCTCGATGGCAGATCGAGTCAGAGAACGGGCGCGTCAAGCCGTGAATCAATTACACGCCAAGAACATTCAAGTCGTGATGATTACTGGCGATGCCCAAGCTGTTGCAAAAACAGTGGCTCAAGATTTAGGGATCGATCGCTATTACGCCCGCGTTTTACCGGAAGAAAAGGTCAAAATTATCAGCCAGTTGAAACGAGAAGGAGCAACTGCGTTTGTGGGGGATGGTATCAACGATGCTGCTGCTCTTTTAGAAGCAAATATTGGCATTGCGATCGGTGCGGGAACGAATGTCGCAATTGAATCGGCAGATTTAGTCCTAATTGAGGACGATCCGCTCGATGCCGTCAAAGCTTTAAATTTGGCACAGAAGACTTATAGCAAGATGATTCAAAACCTGTTCTGGGCGACGGGATACAACGTCATTGCAATTCCTCTGGCTGCTGGAGTTGCGTATGCTTGGGGAATTCTGTTATCTCCTGCCATAGGTGCGTTATTGATGAGTCTTTCTACGGTAATTGTGGCAATTAATGCCGTGCTGTTGCGCCGCGCCAAGCTGGCTTAACGGATAATAAGGTAGTAATGTTGCTGCAATAAGCAAAAATGATATAAAAAAGCAGTGTTATTTTTCAATCACACTGCGAATAGCTTGGGTTTACAGCACAAAGCTAGCGAATCTCTTCTCGCTTATCGACAATTTCAACTTCAGGGCGATCGTCTTTGTCTAGATCTATGGTTCGGCGATCGCCTACATTCTCATCCGTGTAAGTTGCTGTTTGCCGATTCATTGGCGCAGGAGAGGTAGTAACATCAGCGCGATCGCCGCCCTCCATATCGTACACGTTCCACTGCTGGATGCCCCGATCTCTTAACAGGGAACCTGCGCGATCGATCTCTGACTGCGTACCTTCGATCATTACCAAGTAATCGCCTTGAGATATGCGCTTGTCGTAAGCTTTAGCATCCTCTTCAGGAATTCCCAATCCAGTCAATGCGCCTACAATTGCACCTGCTGCTGCACCGATCCCAGCACCAGCTAAGGTGGTTGCCACAGTCCCAGCTGCTAGAAATGGACCGACACCTGGAATAATCAAAGCTTCTAGACCTACTAGTAAGCCGCCAACACCACCCAAAGCAGTACCAGTTACAGCACCAATCCCAGCGCCTTCTGGTGATTCGTTGTCACCGCGATCTTTCATGTCGTTGCGGTCTTGTACGCCTACGCCTGCAATCTCTTCGTTGCGGTCTGCGTCTTTAGCCAACACGGATACTCGATCCGTTGAAAAACCGGAATCTCTTAATGCGTTCAGTGCGTTTTCAGCTTCTCTACGGCTGCGAAATACACCAACTGCACGTTTGTATTGTTGAGTTGCCATTTTTCCTCCTAATACTCAAATGAATGTCTCTACGCGATCGCTATTGCTGGATGGAACTAAGGATTTTAAGTATTAGCCTTAGCGCGTTCTTCTACAAAAAGTAGATAAATCTCTGCAAGTTCTTCACTTTTAAAAATCTTGTCAATCCGAGTAGCCAGTGTTTAAAACCACTCTCGCAATTCATCTTTACTTACAGACTTTTAGTTAATACCATCCATCTTTGACTGGTCTGGGCTTTTGGTTCTGGAACTGTATCGGGCTAGATGGCAGTTCCTCGCTTGCAGACCTAGCAGTCGAGCGCGTTATTACTAGCTTCTATGCTGTAGCCAAAATTTACATCAGTCTGTAGATTTAGCTTGGCTCTACCAAAAGAAGGGGAGCTACTATGTAATACTGCATATCTATTTTTTGAATAAGTAATACATCACAAAGAAACTAACTAGATGCTGTCAGATTATTAAATAGATTTGATATAAAAGAGTTAGACGATTGGATCGAACCAGCGATCGCTTTGGTTGGTTTGCTTTTTCGCTGGAATCGTCGATCCCCTTTTAATCCTAAACCTGGGTAGGGTTTAGCCGTCGTTGGTTTCACAGTAAAATTAGCGTCCTCCCCAACTTTTCCACTTTTTTAGTTCAACCTGGAATTAACCTTATTTCTCAAGCTTGACGCGCGATCGCCCAAGCACCCCTCGAAGTTATGTCTAACATTTCTCCCCGCCGCCCTTGGTTTTATCCATTAATTACCTCTTCAGTCGCAATTGGTGTCGTTGTCGGTGCGCCTCAACCTGCCCCAGCCGCTCCTTTGTGGGAATTGCTGCTTCGCGGCGCTCAAGTCTATCAACTTTACAACGTTTCCGATCGAGAAGAAGTCCAGCTAGGCAAGCAGATTAACCAGCAGTTGGTTGGCGAACAGTTTCAACTTTATAACAATGCTCGCATCAATAACTATGTCGATCGCATCGGTCAGCGATTGGCAAAAAACAGCACTCGCCCAGACATCCCCTACACGTTTCAAGTCGTCAAGGACGACAGTATCAATGCCTTTGCTACTTCTGGCGGCTACGTTTACGTCACTACGGGCTTACTCAAAGCCGCAGATAATGAAGCACAACTAGCGGGTGTATTGGCACACGAAATCGGTCACATCGCCGAAAGACATCTAATCGAACAGATGCGAGAAACTGCGATCGCACGCGGTCTGGCTTCTGCTGCTGGTCTAGATGAAAGTACGGCAGTGCAATTAGGTGTAGAACTGGCTTTGCGCCGTCCCAATAGCCGCTCTGATGAGTTCCAAGCCGATGCCAGAGGCGTACAAACTTTAGGAAAAGCTGGTTACGCCCAGGTTGCTATGATTAACTTTCTAGAAAAGTTACGCAGCCAGCGATCGGTTCCTACATTTCTAAGTACCCACCCTGCAACAGGCGATCGCATTGCCAGACTGGAAAAAATTATCGACTCCCAACAAGCAAATCGAGGTGCAGGATTAAATGAATCTAACTATCAGGCACAAACCCAACCGTTGAACTAGTAAACAAGTTAAAAGTCAAAAGTCAAAAGTCAAAAGTCGGGAACTCAACATCAAGATCGAGTAGGGGTTTAATGATGAAGCGCGGCTTTTCTGCAAAGACTATTTGGTTGCTGCTTAAGGATACTACAACGAAGTGGCAGAAGGATAAAGTATCTCTGTGGGCAGCCGCGATTGCTTTTTATACGATTTTTTCCATAGCACCTTTGCTGATAATTGCGATCGCCATTGCTGGTGCAGTATTTGGTCGAGAAACTGCCCAAAATCAAATTGTAGGGCAAGTTCAAGAACTGATCGGCAAGCAGGGAGCGCAAGCCGTTCAAGTGATGATTCAAAATGCTCAGCAGCCAGGTTCGGGGGGGACTTTAGCAACTCTGTTTGGGATTGCCACGCTGCTGCTAGGCGCATCTGGTATTTTCGGACAACTGCAAGAGGCATTGAATACGATTTGGAATGTTCAACCACAGCCAGGAATAAATATTAAAAACTTCGTGCAAAAACGTCTGCTATCGTTTGCAATGGTACTAGTCATCGGCTTTTTGCTGATAGTATCTCTGATTGTCAGTGCTGTACTGGCTGCGATTGCTAACTTTTTTGGTCATCTATTCCCAGCCTGGATTCGGCTGGGACAAATTTTGAATTTTATTTTTTCTTTGGGTGGAACAACAGTGCTATTTGCTCTAATTTATAAAGTTCTCCCCGATCTCAAAATTGCCTGGAGCAATCTTTGGATTGGAGCATCTGTTACTGCCTTGTTATTCAATTTTGGTAAATTTTTAATTGGGCTGTATCTGGGTAATAGCAGCATTGGCTCTAGTTATGGAGCAGCAAGTTCTTTAGTTATCGTATTAATTTGGGTCTTTTTTTCAGCTCAAATACTTCTATTGGGAGCAGAATTCACTCAAGTTTATACTGAGCAACACCGCTCCCAAATTACTGCTAATGAATAAAGCTCCGAACATCGATTTTTCTTTCAAGAGTCATTGGACTATCTCCTTATTACTCTTGAGTGCCAGTTTATTGTTGCTATTCTGCCTCTGGGATTTTAGCTATAACTTACAGGCGCGATCGCCCTGATACACCGATCTATCCTCGCTATCCACCATCTGAGTCACATCGTCTCCCAATAAGGCTGGATTCCGCTCTACAGTTGTGTTGTCTGCACTGCGCCAGTAGTCGCGTTGCTGCCCAAAGGGCATCAGGAGGAGATGCTGTATTTTATTATCCTCAGAGTCAGAATAAGCGGGAATGCCAATGGTAATTTCTGAGTGAGGGACGTTTAGGTGCAAGTTACGATAGTCCTCAGAAGGATGTTTTTTTGAAAAAATTGGTATTCTTTTGCTCGTAACACTTCTGCACTAGCCTGAGATTGCAGTTCAACATTTACCTTATGCTTGGATGGTAAGGTAATCCATCTCTACACTTTGCAATCGATTTAGCGAACGAGGCAAGATCGGTCTTAAGTTAGAGTTCGTACTTTCTCCACGAGTTTTCCACTATCTCTGTCTATCTTCAAACTATAGCCAATTCAATTTGGCTGTAAAGTTGATGTCGAGGAGCTTGGAGAAATAGCATGACTCTTTACCCCTGAAACACCTGCGTGAATGGACTGTGCATGAGTTGAACCAGCACAAAGACGATCCCAATGTCACGGTGTTGGATGTCCGCTCGGATGAAGAGTACAGCAACGGTAACGTGCCTGGTGCTAACCACATTTACGTACCGCATTTAGAAGAGCATCTTGACGAGTTAGATAAGATTCAAACTATTGCCACCTATTGCGGCAGTGGTTATCGAGCTTCAATCGCTGCCAGTCTTCTACAAAAGCATGGTTTTGAGCAGGTCATCAACGTCCCTGGTTCGTGGAATGCTTGACAGACAGCTTCGCTACCTATCGAGCGGCGTAAGGATGCAGCGATCGGCATGAATTAGTTTGCATCTATAGAATTCACCAGCGACCTATGAAAAAAATTAAGTACGTTCTATTAAGTTTATTAGGCTTAATTAGTGCAATTCTGATTTGGGGTTTGCTCGAACCATACCTAATTGACGTAGAACCACAAGTTGCTGCAATTCCCAATCTACCTGCTGCTTGGTCAGGGCAAAAAGTTGCAGTTATCGGTGATTGGCAGATAGGAATGTGGCTGGACAACACCCCTACTATTCGTCAAATTGTACGGCAAATAGTTAAAGAGCGTCCCGCGATCGCGTTGATTATTGGTGACTTTATTTACTCTCCAGGTCAGAACCCCAGCGAAGAAATTAACCAAGCAATCGAGCTTGTCCGTCCGCTACCTGCCTCCGGTATCGCAACCTATGCCGTGTTGGGCAATCACGATTATGGCATGAAAGCAAAGGATGCTCCTCCAAACGTAACTTTAGCCGCTAATTTAGCTGAGTCTTTAGAAGCGGCAGGCGTACAAGTGTTGAAAAATGAAGCTGTTGCGATCGTACCGTCACAAGATAGAAGCCAAACATCAGCTAAAAGCGATCGCATCTATTTAGTAGGTGTAGGATCGCACTGGGCTAATGAGGACAAACCAGCAGCAGCACTGGCTGAAGTACCAGACTCAGCACCCAGGTTTGTCATGATGCATAATCCCGAATCTTTTGCCCTGTTTCCCGCCAATACTGCACCTGTGGCTGTAGCAGGACACACTCACGGAGGACAAATTCGCTTGCCATTCACTCCAGAATGGTCTTGGTTGACTTTTACTAAAAAAGATCGGGTTCATGCTGACGGCTGGAGCGATGGATTTGGAAAGCCAGGAAACCATCTTTACGTGAACCGAGGGATTGGTTTTAGCATCATACCAATCAGAATCAATTGCCCGCCTGAAATTACTTTGTTTGCACTTCAGCCAGCCCGCGAATCTGCCTAAATGCTGTTGTCGCGATCGTTGATTTTAAAAGGCATTCACTCTAAAAAGAACAACTCTGTAACGGCAATCGATCTAATAGGAAATTACATTCAACGAAAGCGAGTTAAGTAGACTATAAATATTAAAATATCGTCTAAATCGAGAGAATTTGATGTTTATGATTTGCTATGGTTGCAAAGTTTAAGTAAATTAAACTAAACGAACTTAAATAAAAAAATATTATCATTCAAAAAATAGTTTTCAGAAATGTTTTTTTGGCTAGCATTAAAATAAATTGCAAAAGAAATACTAATAATATTCTATCTCTTTAGAACGAGATTACAAAGTTAGTTTTATCGCTAAAGAGCGATTTGTTTTAAATTGATAAGCATTAAATTGATAAAGAAGTAGATACATAACAAGGAGAAGATTAACGATGCGGCTTTCCAGCTTTTCTAAAATTCTAGGCATAAGTGCGATCGCAGTAAGTGCCACAATCCTACCCCTAAATATGCCTGCTAACGCCCAAATTATTGCACCTGATGTCGAGCGTGAAGACATTTACGAAGACGAAGATGATGGTTTTGATTGGGGCTGGCTGGGATTGATTGGTTTATTTGGTTTGGCTGGTTTAGCAGGTAAGAACAAACGCCAAGAACCTGTTATAGAACGAGACGCTCGCTTAGGAAATCGGATGATTGAAGATCGCGAACCTACTGCATATCGAGATCCCGATTCAAGCGATCGCACTGGTTATCGTTGATAGCATCCTTGATGCTGAGAGCTTCAAAAATCCAGACCTTATCCTCACATATTCGGGCAAGTAGGCATATCCTCGCCAATCAACAGCCGCGCCAAACTCGGCAGCGCCTCACCGTAGGTTGGATGAATGTGAACGGATTGCTCTAATAATTGCCACGTTGCACCCGCTTCCATCAGCGATAAGAATACATGGACTAACTCGGCAGTTTCATAACCTACCAAGGTTGCACCTAAAATTTTGTCAGTATCGCGATCGATAACCAGGCGATAAAATCCCAGGTCGTGTCCCCACTCGATCCCCCGCGCAATATGTGCCATTGGTAGAGTCACCGCACGGGCATTGATGCCTTGTTTTTCTGCTTCTGCTAGCGTCATGCCAACGCGCCCTACTTGGGGTTCGGTGTAAACGGCATAGCCCAAAACGCGATCGCTCTTGGTGCGCTCCTCGCCACACAAAATCGCTTTGAGGCGGCGATAGTCTTCCCAGGAAACATGGGTGAAAGCGGGCTGTTTAGCAACATCACCAATCGCATAGACGTGGGGGTTAGTTGTATGAAAGCGATCGTCGATCTTGACATACCCCTGTGGATCCAACTCAATTTCCGCCGCCGCTACATTCAATGCATCCGTATTCGGTTTGCGTCCGGTGGCAACTAACAAAGCTTCTGCCTCTAAGGTTTCGCCATTGCTCAAATTTAGAGTAAATACTCCATCTATATGTTGAACTTGTTGCACGCTAGTGTGAAAGTGCAATCCAATTCCATCGCGCTTAAATGCTTCTGCTAACGTGTCGCTGACTTCCGACTCTTCGCGATCGAGCAAGCGATCGCCCCGCACGATAATATCAGTTTGACTGCCCAAACGCGCCAATCCCTGCCCTAATTCCATCCCAATATATCCACCTCCCACGACTAACAAACGGGGCGGTAGCGCCTGCAAGTCAAAAAAATTGCGATTTGTGAGATAGGGGGTGTTGGCTAAACCTGGAATGTCGGGTACTAGTGCCGAAGTCCCCGTATTAATGACGATGACTGGAGCCTCAGCCGTCACATCGCCACCTGTCACCGTGCGTTCTCCAGTAAAGGCAGCTTCAGCGCAGACGATTTCAACCCCTGCGGTATCTAAACGCTTGTGCGTCCCTTGATTGAAGCGATCGCGGATCGACCTTACCCGTTCCATCACGGTAGGAAAATCTATTTGTACCTGAGCCTGGATGCCCAAACTAGCAGCTTGACGGGCGCGACCTGCGGCATGGGCAGCAGCAAGAAACGCTTTTGAGGGCGTACAGCCGTAGTTAATGCAACTTCCTCCCAAAGCATCGCGCTCGAACAGAACCACCTTGCTTCCTGCCTTTGCCCAATCAGCAGCTAAGGGAATGCCACCTTGACCGCTACCGATAACGATGAGGTCTGCTGTTTTCATATCTGGGCGCTCTGCTTTGTGTCCTTGCGTCAGACAAGTTTGCATTGTTGAATGCAACTGCTAACAGTTTAAAGAAAAGGCGAGTGTGCCAAGAATAATTCGCTATTTTTTAACATTCATCCTCGGAGTTAGATTTAATATTTTCTTTCAGATGTTTGTGGCGATCGCTCCCACATGCTTTTCCATTCGACTTGATTCGCCCCCAATAAGTTAGTAACTACTGCGATCGCCAACAAGCTAGCCAGGAAAATTCCGACAGTAAACCAGTTGAGCTGATGGTACATATCCCCTAAAAGGAATAGAAATTGGCACCCAACCATTTGCTCCTCTACCTGTAAGTATGACTCTGCGACCGCTAGAAATATAACCGACTACCTTGCTATCATTTGAGGGTTCTTGTCTTGCCGGAATTCCTCGATTGGCAACGACTCGACGGCAACTGCTGGGTGGTGGGGCTTTAGCTTGACAGCGACCGATCCAATCTGCATAGACATATCCCTTCAAAGGTGCAGAAATAGGAACCCAGTTATTCGTAATCCCGCCTGCAACTTCTACGTTACGCCCGTAGGCAATAATCCCAACTGCATTACTATAAACTGTGGGCTGTTCTCGGACGTACAAACCTCTTTTAGCAATGACTTGGTTGCAACTATACGAGCGTTGTGCTATTTGATTTCCGATTTCAGCAGCTAGTAGATCTTTTGAGTTAGAAGACGTATTATCCCGCAATTCAATTGCACTGACGGAAAGCATGGGAGTGGCAAGAATTGCTGCTGTTAAGAAAGGTATTGTTAATGCTGAATATTCTTTTGAGCGATGTTTCCAATTCATAAAGAGCGTCCTGCAATTGACAATTAAAGATTTTTGATTTGCACGATCTGTAAAGCTATCCAAGCTACGCCTTTAGATAGATGTTTGCTCGGTTTACGTGTCTGCGAATATATTTTGACCGAAAAAGGTGCAGATCTCGTGGAAAAAATCACTTTGTCTTCTCCCCTAGTTTTCCACCTTTTTAGATTTAAATAGATCTGCCCTACGTCATACCTGCAATTTGGTTTTCTGCTTGGGGTGTAGTGACGCGACAGATTATTTACACAGTTGCAGACATCACTTCAAAGGTAATTTAGGGAGCGATCTTGAGTTACATTGCTCGTAAACGCAGCAAAACATTGGAATACGAACCCGCGATCGCAACTTCGCGACGATAATAAGTTCATCAATCGCAGCGAAATCGAACTGTTTTAAAGAGATGGCATTGCAGTTGTTGTCCTTGTAAGGCTGTTTCGCGATCGTCTACCCAAGCTTGCTGCAATGACACGCCATGTACGTGCAATTGTACGCTTTGATAAGGGAAGCCATAGTTTCCTTGTTGTTCCCACACAAGTTCTAAACTATCTTCATGCTGGATAAAGTAGAAGCGATCGCACCGAGATTCTCCATAACCATCTCCGGCATCAGTGTATAGGGTGTAGGAATTTTGGTCACGCATCAGCCGTAGGCGAAGCGCAGTGTTCGGCGCAAAGGCACAAAGAGAAGAATCTATTTCCCTCTCTTCAGCTTTCTTCATGGGTGGGTAAAGGTGGAGAATCAATTGCTTTGAGTCTTCCATTGGTAAAATACTTCCTGCTTTTACCAACAGGGGAATTTGTTCGAGGGGGGAATCTAGTTCGATTGTCTTTCCTCCCTTGATTGTCGAATCATTCCAGAAGTTGTACCAATCTCCTTTGGGTAGGTAGAGTGTACGCGATCGCTTTCCCTCTTCTACAATCGGACAGACAAGCAGCGCGTCACCCAAATAAAACGCATCTTCCACGTCCCAAAGGGAGCGATCGCTCGGATTGCCCCAGAATAAAGGACGCACGGGTGGATATCCTTTTTGAGTTGTCTCCCACGCCAAGGTATAGAAGTAGGGCATCAATCGGTAGCGTAATTGCAGAAAGCTGCGAACGATACTCAAGTAAGGTTCGCCATAAGTCCAAGGTGTACGAGGAGCAACGCTAGTGGAACTGTGGGTTCGGCAAAACATCAAAAACGTTGCCATCTGGAACCAACGCAGATACAGTTCGGCTGAAGGATTGCCTTGAAAACCACCAATATCGGGACCGCTATAAGAAATACCTGATATTCCTAAACCAACCACCGTTGCTACTGTCTGGCGCAATGCTTCCCACGTCGAGATCGTATCCCCCGTCCACGTCCAAGCGTAGCGTTGCAATCCCGCCCAGCCCGATCGCGACACGATGAAGGGGCGTTGCTGCGGTCGATATTGACGAATGCTCTCGTAAGCGGCTTGGGCTTCTAGTAACCCGTAGACATTATGTGCTTCGCGATGATCGCCGCCTCTGCCTTCCAAGCAATGTTGCGCGACTTGAGGCAGCGAGGGATCGCCCCAGGAAACGAATGCCGCAGGTTCGTTCATATCGTGCCAAAATCCCGCTATTCCTACATCTAGAAGATAAGCGTATTGACGGCTCCACCAAGCTCGAACTTTGGGGTTAGTAAAGTCGGGGAATGCCATCGGACCCGCCCACACAGAGGCGATCGCTAACTCTCCAGTGGGGTACGTGCAAAAGCCATTCAGGACTTGTCCTTCTAGAAATAAATTACTCCTACGGCTGAATTTAATTCCAGGGTTATTAATTGCAATTAACCGCACGCCTGTTTCTGCTAGTTCTTGGGTGAAACTGTCGATCTTGGGAAAGCGTTTGGGGTCAATCGTAAAGGCGCGATGTTCGACTTGACAATCAATATCGAGATGAACGGCACTCAAGGGTAAATTATAAGTTTGAAATGCCTTGACTTCTTGGCGCACGTTTGCTTCCGTGCGATATCCCCAGCGCGATTGATGATAGCCTAATGCCCAGCGCGGGGGTAGCGGCGCACGACCTGTTAACTGGGTATAGCGATCGCTCAGTTGTGATGGCTCGCCAATTGTTATGTAGTAACGCAGCGATCCACCAGCAAAGTTGGCGATCGCCATATCTGCAAATGTCAATTCAGCCCGAAAAGAATTTTCATAGAAAATTAGGTAGCTGCCCTCATCGTGCAACCCTAAGTAAACCGGAATGCAGATATAAATTGGATCTGTGCCTGGATTATACCTACCACCAGGATCTCTATTCCACATCTGGTAGATTTTAGGCTTTTGTAGCTCGTCCTTGGCGGCGCGTAGATTTAGAGAGGAGGCGCGTTCTCCCAAACCATAAATGCGTTCTTCCGAGCGCAACTGCGATTGATGTATCCATTTTTCCCCTTGTCGCTGGGGTGGTAATTCTGTTCTAAGGATTTGCCCTGCGCGATCGCAAAACTTAAGGCTGCCATCTACACCAACAGTAACGCTCAACGCATCGCTGGCGATCGCCCAATCGTTACCCATTTCTGATAGGGTTGTTTCAACCGTCTCCCAGTTGCGATCGACAACAGCATAGGGGATCGGTAGCAGATCGGTAGACCAGTTCACTCGTACCAAATCGGGAGTTAAAAAAGAAATTTCTAGTTCAGCTTGCTCGAAATAGAAATACGCACCTCGATCTATTGTTTTAGCTTGAAGTAATTTTCCAGGTTGGGTAACTGGATTTACAGAGGAGTCAGTCAGATATTGACGATGGAGGCGATCGCGTTTTAAAGAATAGAAAAATGCGTGCGGTATATACTGGAGAAAAAACAGCGACTTGAAAACGTAATTTATTTGCAGCGATAGCTGTTTGAGAAACGCCATAACTTTTCAAACTGTCCTAACTCTTCAAAATAATGTGTAATTATTAACTCGCGATCGCCCCAAGTACGAATTTCAAGAGAAACAAAGGGCTTCTTTTTCTTAGTTCTCTATAAAATACTTCATATAACTCAGAATTTTAACTATCGCTTGCGGTTTACTGAGTCATTCTTTTCAGATTAATTACTGAGTCACTGTCGTTCTTCTCCTCAAAGAATTAATTATCCATCTATCTCAGGAGCGATTCAATTTTAAGCCTACTCTTCTATACATAGTTAATGAGAACATTTACTTAGATACTACGAATAACAAACAACTTCTAGATAAATTTTGCGCGATTGAGAAGTCAAGTGTTCTTAGCGCAACGAATGTATTAGGTCATAACAAAACAGCCAGTAAGTTACAAGGAAGGCGTATGCAATTTCCCTCTCCCTATTTAACAATAACTAATCAACTGGCATCAATGGGAGTCAAGCCCAAATATATTACGGATCTTGATTCGGCAACGACGGCATTGCGGGCAACTGCTAAATTCCTGCATGGCAAGGAATTGCGATCGGGGGGCTTTGCACCATCTCTTGCTGCTTCAATTACAGATGCCGTTAGCTATCTCCCTAAAGAACTTGGGAAAGATTTGTCTACTGTGTCAGGCTGGGTCAGTGCATCCTCGCCTAACGTGCTAAACGACGTGCGGGCAGAAACTATGTCCCAATGGGTAGTGAACCAATATCCTCAACGGCGTTATCCTGCTGCCGTTATTGGTTCTTCAAACGGTGCTGCCGTGCATCTATGTGCGGCACTTGGTATTCCCTGGTTGCCGCAAACACTCCTCGTCTCTTTGCGACACCCTGTCGATCCTGACGAACCAAAACAGGAATTAGAGTGGGCTAAAGCACCAGCCCAACAACTGCTCGCCAGGAATCCCGATTTGTGCGTGTACCAAATGCACGACCCGAACCAAGATCGCTTAAAGGTTCCTCGCGTCACTTACTTTCGGCTGAAGCGCACTCGTCTCGGCACGCAATTCCAGCAGTTTCTTCAGCAGAATTTGGAGCCAGGGGCGACGCTATTCTTACTAGAGTGTCAATATAGTTGGTTGTCCACACAAGTGAGCGATCGCCATTTCTTCCAGTTTGGCGGTAAAGGCAAATTAGCTCCAGATGATTATTTTCAGCACAGCCAACAGATCGCTGACTTCCTGCAACAGAACGGATCTCAACACCGATATTGGGAACCGCCCGCCCCAGATGGTAGGTTGCCAGAATCAGAGTGGGGGTTTGAAGGAGCTTTACGCGATGATGTAGAGCAATTTGCCCGTCAGCATGGCTTTCGCGTTCGTCGGATTGTTTTCGATTTTCCTCAAGATCTGAGTCCACTGGTGGCTGATTTGTATCGTTGGTGGTATCAGGAACGCGGTTTACCAAGCGATCGCCTCTTGGTGGAATCGTTTGTTTACCTCCAGCCGTGGTGGGCGTTACGCCTCGGATTAGTACCATTTTGGACGGTCTTCAACGATCGCATGTCAGCGGAGCGGCTCAATAACTATTTGGACTCTGCTAAGTCATACGATGAGATTTACATGACTTTGTTCTCGAACGGTTTGAAAGCACTCGGTCAGGCTTCAATTGAGGAATGGCTTTCTATTCTCAACCGCGCCCGCGATCGCGGTCAGTTTATTGGCGTGAACGAGCAGACCTATCCTGGGGATTTAGCATCGTATACCCGCCACTACACCGATTTGAAGAAACTTGAGGGACGTTACCCAATGCCAGAACCGCTGACGCTACAGCAACTCGATAACTTTTTAACGCAAGCAGGCGTTAGCGAAGCGAGCGCGGAGCGATCTCGTTATCCGGTGCAATGGATTGACCAGCATTGTCGGGTTTAAGTTGAGAGTGCCTGCTGCACCATTTCCTGATATTGCTTTTTCGGCTTCAGTCCAGCAATTCGAGTCAATTCTTGCTGCTGTTTAAATAGCACCACGGTTGGAGCATTTCTGACCCCCATGTCGATCGCTAATTCGGGTTCCTCAACCATGTCAATTTCGACGCGCGACCTTAAGCGTTGCGTCTTTACTGGGAAGCCGTCTTCCCTCTGGGTTCCTGCCCCATATTCCCCTGTAAAAGGGTCGCTGACCCCGCCTACATCAGCAGTAAGTAATGAAACTGATGGAGCGCAAGGCACAAAAGCCTGAATCATCTTTAACCTCTAAGGGTGGTAAGGCAAGGGAAAGCTGGATAAGGTGAATATTTGTGAATCAACGTAAGTTCCGTTATTGATTAACAGGTGAAAGGAGGTTGTTACACCTGAACCAAAAGGTACGTGAGCAAACTGAAACACTCGAAAGAGTCCCAGAAGAGGTTCGCTGGTTGTCGAAGTAGCGAACAAGCAGGTCTCAAGTCTCACCGGAATATAGTTGGCACCTAAGTCCAAAGCGAATGTAGAGCGCAATGAAAAGGGTAAGCCCGATGGGTTCTCGAAGGATGGTCGAATCTTTGAGTAAGTCAACCGCAAGGGAGACAGAACCACCTAGCGGGTAAAGGAAACGGGAAAAAGCAAATGCTCTTGATAATGCAAAAGATAGAGGTTCAAACTTTGCCTCACACCGAAAGGTGGCAGACTTCCCGTTGGTCTCGAACGATAAGCCAAAGAAAAGGAATTGAACCCTAGTGAAAGATAGATTCAAACTTGAAATCGGAGCTAAGGAACCGCTGACAGATTGGACAGCCATTCAATGGAAGCCAATCAAAAAGCGAGTGAAAAACCTGAGACAGCGGATTTATCGTGCAACACAGAATCATCGGTGGAACCAGGTGAGAAGCCTGACAAAACTGATGCTACGCAGTTACTCTAACCTGCTACAATCCGTGCGAAGAGTCACTCTAGAAAATCACGGCAAGAAAACAGCTGGGATAGATGGTCAAAAGGCATTAACCCCTAGTGACCGAGTGAAATTAGTTCACCAGATGCAGGAATACACGCTGTGGAAAGTCCGCCCAACCAAACGGATATATATTCCAAAAGCTAATGGAAAACAAAGACCACTCGGAATTCCTGTTCTGCAAGATCGCGTCGCACAAGCAATGGTCAAAAATGCGCTTGAACCTAGCTGGGAAGCTCGTTTTGAAGCAAACAGCTACGGCTTTCGCCCCGGCAGAAGCTGTCATGATGCCCTTGTCCAATGTCACAATCGGCTAAGAAAAGGACATGACAGCTGGATTCTGGATGCGGACATCAAGAGTGCGTTTGACAATATCAGTCATGAATCCATTCTCAAAGCTCTTGGGACAATACCAGGCAGAGAGTTGGTCAAACAATGGCTGAAAGCAGGCTATGTAGAATCCGAAATCTTCTATCCAACGTTGAAAGGCACAGCTCAAGGTGGGATTTGCTCCCCGCTTTTAGCGAATATTG
Organism: Scytonema millei VB511283; assembly: GCF_000817735.3. Classification (NCBI taxonomy): domain Bacteria; kingdom Bacillati; phylum Cyanobacteriota; class Cyanophyceae; order Nostocales; family Scytonemataceae; genus Scytonema; species Scytonema millei. The sequence continues at coordinate 82,406 of NZ_JTJC03000008.1, forward strand.
CCCTGACTGGATTAGAAGAACTCTTGTCTCGATATCAAAAAGTCAAACCAGCCCCATTCTTTGATAAAAGTCGGGGGAAAGTGAGAAACAGGAATAAAAAATCCAACGCATACGGTTATATTCGTTATGCCGATGATTTTCTAATTACTGCGACGAACAAGAACGATATTGAGACGATTGTTCCCGCGATTCAACGATGGTTATGGGAAAGAGGGTTGGAACTAAACCTAGAAAAGACAAACATCAAAAATATCAATGATGGCGTAAACTTTCTGGGATTCACTATCAGACAATTCAAGGGAAAAACTTTGGAAATGCCTGAAAAAGAGAAAGTTCTCCATAAGTTAAGGGAAATCAGAACTTGGCTGAAAAATCACCAACAAATCAGTCCTGAAATGCTAATTAACTACCTCAATCCAATTATCCGGGGATTCGGAAACTATTACCGCATCGGCAGCAGCAAACGGGTCATGTCTTACTTCGACAAAGAAGTATGGAAGGCACTATGGCGCTGGGCAAAACGAAGACATCCAAATAAAGGTCGACACTGGGTACAGAAGAAATACTTCCGCACTCATCAAAACCGAAAATGGAGATTTTTCGCTAAAGCGCGTGATAGACAAGGAGAACCAACCTTCATTTACTTGCTACAAGCCGCAACGATCCCCATCGAACGGCATGTAAAAGTCGAAGGAACCGCCTCTCTAGATGACCCTAGCTTAAAATCATACTGGCTAAAACGCCTCACTAAACTGGGCAAAGTCCGGTGGGAAAACGGCTCAAAACTCAGAAAAGTGGCAGAAAACCAGAAATGGAAATGCCCAATCTGTGGAGAGCATCTGCTTAACGGTGAGAAACTACACATTCACCATCTCAAAAGCATGAAAGAAGGTGGCACCGACTCAATCGACAACCTCGTGCATTTGCACGTTGCGTGCCATAAACATATCCATGCAGGTGGAGTTTTTGTGAAGCAAGAGGCTTGAGCGGCTTGATATGAAAGTATCACGAGCCGTTCTGAGGGGAGGGAGACAGGGTGACTTGCTCTCTCTTACCCGACTAGGTGCAGGCGATCGGCGCGTTCCTTTACCAACTGTTCTAGCACGGGCTTCAAAGTGACGCAGGAACTGCAATGTGGCGCAATAAACTTGACTAATATAGGCTTGTCTGACTTTTGTATCAACATTTCCCAAGCCGATCTACCAGCATAAAAGGTTTCATTGAAGGAATAAAATTCTTGCATGTTTGCTCTCCTAAGAACGCTCAGAAAAACCAAAGACTGCCGACGACCAGGTAGTATCCACCTGCCAGAATCAACGCAGCACTACCGATACGAATAATCCACTCCGAGTAGTCCAGTAGAAGACGGGTTTGCTTTACCAGTCCCGCCATCAGGCTGGATAGAAAAATGATGATGGTGTAGCCCAAAGCGTAACTAACCATCGTTAGCGTCCCCAAGACCTGAGAGCCTGTAGCCGCTGCCGCTGCCAGCACTGCAAACAGAACTGGACTGGCGCAAGGCGAACTCACTAACGCAAATGTCACGCCGACCCCATAGGGACCAAAGCCGGAGGCATCGGCTTTAACTTCTGGCAAGGGTAGCTTAATGATTCCCAGCAGGCTCAAGCCCATCACTAAAATAATTGCTCCAACGCCGAGGTTAATATAACCTCGGTATTCGACCATAACTGCACCAGCAAAGGATGAAGCCAATCCAAACAGGCTGAGAATAGTCACAACACCGAGTACGAACAGGCTTGCCTTGCTCAATGCATCTTGACGAGATTTGATATTTCGCGTACCGATGTAGCTCAAGTTAATTGGCAACAGTGCCAAGATACAAGGCGAAATGCTGGCAATCAGTCCGCCGATAAAAGCCAGGGGGAAAAGCACCAGTGGATTAGTGGTGTCCTGTTTGTCTAGCCATTGCTGATAGCTGTTTTCCATCAGCGAGATCGAGCGTTCGATCTCCCTAGAGATTGGTTCAGTAGCAACTAGAGCGATGACTAATCCTAGCAGTACCAACCCGCCAAATAGCAACCAAAATTTTTGTTGTTTGGGAATTTTGGCAAGAAAAAGCTTCCGGTCTGGTTTTGGGATGCGTGACATAAGAACTCTCTACTACTTTTTAGCCAGCGCCGTGTCGAGTACGCTAGTGTAAGCAGACTCGTCAGGATTGTTGCTGTGCTGTGCCAAGATTTTGCCCGTAGCTGGGTCAACGATCGCTACCATGCCTGTCTTAGATTTGTTAGCAGCGAAGAATTGCCCCAGTCCTAACTGCTTGGCTTTACTTTCCGATTGACTGGTAGCGGATTTATCTGTCACATCCAAGACAATAAAATGGACTCGTCCGGCATATTCTTGCCGCAGTTGTGACAGAGTAGGTTTGATATTTTTACAAGCCGGACACCAGCTAGCAAAGATGTCAACCACAACAGGTTTTCCCTGTAGCTCTTTAGAGAGCGGTCCTCCAACAGAGTTGCGTTTGGCAGCACAGGGATTAGCCGAGGCACAGGGATTTGCCGAGGCACAGGGATTTGCTTGAGCAACCTGGGTAAGCGCCGATTCGATCGGAGTAGAAGAATTGCTAGCTGATGTGGTAGCTAGCAAGGATACGCTGAAGACCAGGCTGCTTAAGCACAGATTGAGTAGTAAGTTGGAAGACTTGTGCATGGTGACTCTCGTTGGATTGTTTAGCATCTGTATTTCAAGACGAACCAGGATGAGTTTTGGATTTAAATCAGTCGAAATTTAGGATTTGAGATGCGTTGAGCATTTGGCGATCGCATTCATCTAATCCAATTCGTCACGTCAAGCGTCTTATAAAATAGAGTGTTCTTTATTCTGATGGAGGAGAGTTGTGGAATCAAGATGCTTACCGATGCGGAAATTATCAACTCAAACCTGTTGTTGAGACATGGAGCCTCAACTTCCCAAATCCAATCCGACGGAGGCTTTGTCTTTAACGGATGAAGCATTGTTTGAAGCGCTGAAAAAGAAGGATGCCTCCGCCCTGAGCATTCTTTTCAATCGTTACGGTCGGCTTGTCTATGGGTTGGCGTTGAAAATCCTGAAAAACTCTCAAGAAGCAGAAGATCTGACTCAAGAGATTTTTCTAGCACTGTGGCGCAATGCATCTAGATATCCTGATTGTCGCTATTTCGGGCGCTATCTCATTAGCATGACGAGATCGCGGGCGATCGACAAACTCCGTTCTCGCGGCAGGCATCTAAAACTCTTAGAACAATGGGGACAAACCATGACTTTAGAAACACTCTCTCCCACTCCGGTTGAGCGAGCTACCTTAGCAGAACGTTCTCAACGCATTCGCGCTGCCCTAACCCAACTTCCAGACAAACAACGTCAGGCGCTGGAGATGGCTTACGATGAAGGACTCACGCAGGTGGAAATCGCTCGGCGATTAGATATTCCCTTAGGGACAGTCAAGACTTGTACCCGTCAAGGTTTGCTGAAACTCAAACAAATTCTCTTAGATTTTGGCATCTGAGCTATGAATGAATCTTCAGATCGCGAACGCATTAAAGCCTTAGCAGCAGGGTTTGTCGCCGATGACCTCACCCCTGAAGAAGCTGAAGAGTTCCGGCAGTTGCTTGTCAACAATCCCGAACTCGTCCAAGAAATTGATGACTTACAGGAAGTTTTGAGGCAGTTGCTAGATGGCTTCACCGAGGTAGAAGCCCCACCCCATCTGCTGCCAAACATTCTAAATCAAGCTGAAGCTGCGGGGAGTCGAATGGCTGCGATCGAAAGGTCTGGGCGATCGTGGAGAAGAATCGCTGGCAGCCTTGCAGCTTTGTTTGTGGTGGCTTTGGGGTTTGATAATTACCGCTTGCGCCAGGAACTCGGTCAGGCTCATGCTGTCAGTACCCTACTCCAGAATGCCGAAACTCGACTGTTTACCTTCCAGGGAGTTAACTCATTAGATACTGCTTCCGGTAGCATTATAATGAATCCCGAACAACAAAAAGTGGTAATGCTTGTCCAGAATCTGCCTGCTCCACCTCCAGGGCAAGTCTATTTACTATGGGCAATAGTCGATAATAAAAAGCTACCCTGCGGTGAAGTTAAGCCTTATGCTTGGGGAGACTCCACCTCTAGATTACCATTCACCCCCGAAATGTATAGAGACTTCTATCATCCACAGTTTTCTGGTCTCGTCGTAACGCTGGAGACCGATCGGAATTCTGCTCGTCCCACGGGACCTGTGGTAATGCAGAGTTCGCAGATTTAATGCTGTCTGCCGAAAGACGGTAATTAATTTTTTTGCTCAACATTTGATTTAGGTCTGAGACGATCGTGCTGGAAGAAAATAGTCTTTGTGTAGAGAGTCAAGATTGGCTAGTAACTGAGAATGGCGAATGTATTGCGCTTACCCTAGATGAACTTCAATCTCCAGTAAAGCCTTATCGCCTGTATCGATTTCTCACTCAACTAGAGGACATTCTTGATACCGTAGCAGACGATCGCAGTCGCATAGAAGCGATCGCTCCCTTGGTGCGAAAGCTCTTGACCAGTTCCTACTGGCTGCAAATGGAATTTATCGACCCACCGCTTGACCCTGGCTGGTCAGTGCGTTTTCTCTACGAGGATCGAGACTTTCCTCTGACAGTGCAAATGGTGGCTTGGTTGCCAGGAAATTTTTCGCCAATTCACAACCATGCCACTTGGGGAATTGTCGCCTTAATTAGCGGACAGGAAAAAAATCGATTTTGGCGGCGATCGCCTACTCCAGAATACCCCGACGGGATCGATCTGGTTGGTGAAAGAATATTAGTTCCTGGAGATATTATTGGCTTTTTGCCTGATGCTATTCACAGCGTTGAGCCTCTAGGTACAGAACCTGCGATTACTTTTAACCTTTACGGGGTTACAGACTATTTCCAACGCTTTGAGTTCGATCCAGAGACTCGTACTGCCAAAAATTTCTGAAGCCAAAACCGAGTTCTAGAGAGTCACGGCTTGAGTTAATTTAAATAGAGACACAGCAGGCGATCGCTCAAACAAAATTTCTTAAACGTCCTGTCCCTCGGTCGCGACAACATACCCAGGCACTCAAGCCAGCCCTGAAAATTTCGTTTCCACGAGTTTTACACCTTTTTTCCCTAAGATACAGCAGGCAATCGCCACTGAATTGCTCTAAAAATGACAAAGGGACAGCAGCTATGAATCATCACAGATAGATGAAAACCTCAGAGAAACACCTACTCAATCGAGAACGGCAGGAGATTTTGCAACAGCTAGAAGACTGGCTGGAAACACCCATGCTCCTGCTCAGTTTTGCATGGTTGGCGTTGTTTGTCGTTGAGTTAATTTGGGGTTTGACTCCTTTACTCCAAGCGATCGGCACGGTGATTTGGATAATTTTTATTCTAGATTTCATCCTCGAATTTACTCTAGCTCCACATAAGCTTGCCTATCTGCAACGCAACTGGCTGACAGTTATTTCCCTCCCACTACCCGCACTGCGCCTGTTTAGGTTCGTGCGCGTTTTACGGGTGCTAAATACTGCACGGGCAGCTCGTGGCATTCGGTTACTACGTGTCATTACCCGCACGAATCGGGGAATGCGGGCGATCGGTGCGAGTTTAGGTCGTCGCGGTTTCGGCTACGTTGTTACAACAACGCTAGTAATTACCCTAGTTGGAGCAGCGGGGATGTATGCGTTTGAAAGCAATCCTCCTGATGGGCGCGGTCTAAATGACTACGGCTCGGCGCTGTGGTGGACGGCAATGCTCATGACCACACTGGGTTCGGAGTATTGGCCCCAAACTCCCGAAGGACGAGTGCTTTGCTTCCTTCTGGCGCTGTATGCTTTTGCCGTATTTGGATACTTGACAGCTGCGATCGCCACATTTTTTATCGGTCGCGATGCCGATGATGACGAGGCGGAAATCGCAGGAGCTAAATCTATAGCAGCACTGCACGCCGAAATTACAGCTTTGCGTCAAGAGATTCAGGCGCTATCTCAGCAGAAATTGGAACCGTGAATTTGGTGGCTAACCCATTCAGGAAGTTGCTATGTCTATCTAAACTTTAAGAGCGATTGTTTGAAAATTTCGCTCGCTCTCCCCGACTTTTCCACTATTTGGATCTAACTTCAAAACACAGGTAGTTAAACCGAGTTAACTGTTGTTCATAACTCCTGTTTCAACAAATGCTGGCGTTGCGTGTCTTATGAGCAATTTAGTTAAGATTTTCCCGGAAAAATTGCTAAATCGTTACGGCGATCGCGCAACGCTCTTTACTATTGAAATATGGAAGCGATCGCATTAGATATAAGGATAACGTGCGTCAGTTACTAATACAGGTTCCGCGTGGCTGTGGCAAACAAGTTTTGGAAATTGCCAAGGCATTTGACGGAGCAAACTTAACACTAATTGAGGCGACGGGGAGCGATGGCGAGATCGATTTAGCGATCGCCCACATCTCTAATAGCAAAGTTGAAGGACTGCTGGGAGAGTTGGAATCTCTGCCACAACTACACGTCACGCTGATCCCGCAGGGAGTGATGGCGCTCCAGCCACCACCAGAAGAAGCACCGCAGCAAGTCACAAATGTAGAACTTCGCAGCCCGATTGAAATCTTTCTGGCGGGTTTGCAAAGCGTCGGCTCTTGGAAAGGTTTTCTGGGATATGCGGCGGCTGCGGGTGTGGTAGTTTGGATTGGCTTGTATACGAATACGAATTATCTACTGGTTGCCGCGATGTTGATTGCACCGTTTGCGGGTCCAGCAATGAATCTGGCGATCGCTACGGCACGGGGAGATATCACTTTGCTCAAGCGCAGCATCATCCGTTACTTTAGCGCCTTGAGCGTAACAATTTTAGTCACTCTCGCCCTCAGCCTGATTCTGCGGCAGGAAATTCCCACAACTCAAATGATACAAACGAGCGAATTATCCTCAGTGGCGGTGTTGCTGCCGTTAGCAGCTGGCGCAGCTGGGGCGCTCAATCTTGTGCAATCTCAAAGAAGTAGCTTGGTATCTGGTGCAGCAGTTGGAATGCTCGTCGCTGCCTCGCTAGCACCGCCTGCTGGACTCGTGGGAATGGCAGTGGCGATCGGCAGGTGGGATATGGCAACGAGCGGATTGTTCGTCCTCTTGCTACAACTGGTGGGAATCAATTTGACTGCCACGATATTATTTCGCGTCTTTGGCTTATCTACGCAAGGATCTCGCTATCGGCGGGGCAAGCAATGGGTATTTGCGGCGACTCTGGCTGTGACTGTGGCAGCTCTGGGAGGATTATTAACTTGGCAGTTGAGCAATCCGCCAAATTTTCAACGTTCTACCCGCGCCCAACGAGCTACGGCTGAAATTCAGCAAGTGGTAGAAGCAAATAATACTGCCAACTTAGTCGAGGCTAACATCCGCTTTACTCGCTCGGAAATTCCAGGACAGAATACGCTGCTGGGTGTGGTTTACGTCCAGCGTCACGCCGGAGTCACTGCATCAACAGAGGAAATCCGCACCGCGCTCACCCGTCAGATCCAAACGCGCTTATTAGAACAAGGTTTTAACGTGACACCGTTGATTGATGTCAACGTCTTAGAAGCACCAACTAAAACTTGAGCTAGATTCAGCCTGTTAATTACTTGTGGGATACTTTAATCGATCGCGCTGCTCTGCAAGACTATACATTTCTTGAAATGGAATGGCGATCGCGGCTGAAACAGGAGGCAACAGTTGGAGCAAGTTTTTAAATTGATTAGCTTCAATACCGAAATTGGGCTAAAGGTATTAGCTACGCTCGCCTTCCTGATTGTCCTCTGGTTGCTGCGTCGTGTCGCTAATGCTTTTATTCGAGAATCGATCCGCGATCGCTACAACGGGCGGATTTGGTTTTGGGCAGGGCAGGGATTAAATTTAGTTACAGCAGTATTGTTAATTTTAGGGCTGCTCGAAATTTGGTTTGACAACCCGAATCGGCTTGCTACTGCAATCGGTTTAGTGACAGCAGGTGTAGCCTTTGCCCTGCAAAAAGTCATTACGGCGATCGCGGGTTATTTTGTAATTTTGCGGAGTAATATTTTTAGCGTTGGCGATCGGATTACGATGGGTGGCGTGCGCGGCGATGTCATTGCTTTGGGTTTTATCCATACGAAAATTATGGAAATGGGACAGCCAGTTTCGTTCCAAGATTCAACTTCTGCGAGTTGGGTGAAAAGCCGTCAATTTACTGGCAGAGTTGTCAGTATCACCAACGACAAAATTTTTGACCAGCCCGTTTACAACTACACGCAAGATTTCCCCTATCTTTGGGAAGAAATTAGCATTCCCATTTCTTATACAGCCGACCGAGATCGTGCCGAACAAATTTTATTAGAATGCGCCGCCCGTCATACAGAAAATATTAACCAGATGAGTCAGGAATCTTTGAGAGTGATGCGCGATCGCTATTTTCTCCATTCTCACGATTTAACACCCAAGGTTTACTATCGCATTACTAACAACTGGCTGGAACTGACTGTCCGTTTTGTCGTCAGAGAACACGGAATTCGCGATCTCAAAGATGCCGTTAGCCGCGATCTTCTCAAAGCTTTCGATGCTGCTGGAATTAGAATTGCAACGACGACTTATAATGTTGTCGGATTTCCTCCACTTCAGATCGAGAATAGCTTTAGTAATACAAAAGAAAATTCACAGCATTAATTTACTGCGTTATTTTAGGCATTAGGATAAACGAATATGAATTTTCAAGCAGCAATAACAGCAGCATGGCAGAAAATTGGCGGATTAATTGACGGCTTTATTATCATGCTGCCAAACATTGTTTTGGCGAGCGTTGTTTTTATCATATTTTTCTTCGCTGCTCGCTGGCTGAAGTTATTAGTCAAACGCCTTACCCGCAGGCATCGGCAAGCGCGAAATTTAGGCATGGTACTGGGGCGATTGGCTCAGGGAGCTGTCATTCTCCTGGGCTTGTTTGTCGCACTTTCAATAGTTATCCCTACATTTAGAGCCGGAGATTTGGTACAGCTACTCGGTATTAGTGGTGTAGCAATTGGTTTTGCTTTCCGCGATATTCTACAAAACTTTTTAGCTGGGATTTTGATTCTTTTAACCGAACCGTTCAAAATTGAGGATCAAATCGTTTTCAAAGACTTTGAAGGCACGGTAGAAAACATCGAGACACGCGCTACGACAATTAGAACTTACGACGGTCGCCGAATTGTCATTCCCAATTCCGAATTATTTACAAATTCGGTGACTGTTAACACTGCTTTTAATGCTCGCCGGATTGAATATGATGTTGGCATTGGCTACGGTGACGATGTTAACCAAGCAAAACGATTGATGCTAGAAGCAATTTATAGCGTGGATGATGTTTTGCGATCTCCGGCTGCCGATGTTTTGGTACTAGAACTAGCCGAAAGTAGCGTTAATATTCGCGCGAGGTGGTGGATTAAACCGCCAAGACGGATAGACGATCTCAACTCGCGAGACAAGGTAATTTCTGCGATTAAACAAAAGCTCTACGTGGAAAATGGGATTGACTTGCCTTATCCTACACGCCAAATTTTATTCCACGACCAAACCGAAGAGACAGATGGCGATCGCTCTCGTCAGCGTGAAGGGTGGCCTGCTGGCAACAAAGAAGTCCCCAAACCGCGCAGCATTAGCGGTTCTCTCAAACGAATCGCTCAAATCCAAGCGTCAAAAAACGGTAATGGCAGCGATCGAAATCTCACAGCGGACGACAACCGATGAAAAACGTCAAAATTGGCAAAATTTGGGACTCGCTCCACTCAAGCTACTGGTTCTTGCCGACAATTATGGCAGTTATCGCGATCGCCCTGGCATTTACGATGCTGAATCTCGATCGCGCTGGTTACTACGGTCCGCTGGAAAAATGGGGCTGGATCTATACAGGTGGTGCTAACGGAGCGCGAGAAGTGCTTTCATCTGTAGCTGGTTCGGTGATTTCTGTGGCTGCGACTGCTTTCTCAATTACGATCGTGGCGCTTCAGCTAGCTGCGTCTAATTACACTCCTCGCGTGCTGCGTAACTTTATGCAGGATACGGGCAATCAACTTGTCTTGGGAACATTTATTAGTACGTTCATCTACAGCCTACTGGTACTGCGAACTGTACGCGGTGATGGCGATGATTACGACTCTTTTGTACCGCAGCTTGCAGTTACCGTTGGGTTGTTGTTAGGACTTGCCAGTATTGGCGTACTGATTTACTTTATCCATCACGCCTCTACAATTATTCAGGCATCCCATATCATTATGGAGGCTAGTAAAGAGCTTCACCAAGCCATCGATCGCTTGTTTCCCGAAAAGCTAGGGCGGAGTTTGCCCAATGCCAAGCCGCACGATCGCGCTATCCCAGCTAATTTCGATGTAGATGCTTATCCCGTCAAAGCTAAGAGTAGCGGTTATGTTCAAGCGATCGACGAGGAAGAATTAATGCAAATCGCTGGCGGTCGCTCTTTACTATTGCAAATAAAATCTCGACCAGGCAGGTTTGTGGTCAAGGGCAGCGATTTAGTCATGGTGTTTCCAGGGGATAAGGTCAATCGGAAACTGAGCGATCGCATCAACGATGCTTTTATGTTTGGCAGACAACGCACCGAACAACAGGATGTCGAGTTTCCCGTGAATCAATTAGTTGACATTGCTCTACGTGCCATTTCTCCTGGGATCAACGACCCGACGACGGCAATTCAGTGTATTGACCAACTAAGTGCTGGATTATCTCATTTAGCGCAAAGAGAAATTCCTTCTGCCTACCGCTACGACGACGATAACAACCTGCGCGTCATTGCCGAACCGTTCAACTTTGCCGGACTAACTGATGCAGCTTTCAACCAAATTCGTCAGTATGGCAAATCGGATGTGGGAGTCATAATTCGGATGTTAGAAGCGATCGCTACTATTGCGCGTTATACCCAAAACGAGCCAGACCGTGCGGCACTACGCCGCCACGCCGACATGATTCTACATGATAGTCACGAAGCAGTTTCTCAAGAGTTGGATCGGCAAGATATCGAACAGCGATATCAAGCAGTTTTGAAAGTGCTTTAAATGACCAGTGGCGATCGCTGCAAGATCCACTCATTGACAGAAGCAATATTGTTTCAACCAGCTCAGCCTAAAGAAAGAAATGACTTGCAATGCAAGTCATTTGCAATCTCAGGTCTTAGAAAAATGACTTTAATGATAAATGTTTAGAATTTTGTTTGCAGTTGCCGAGCCATCGACATCTAATTCTAATATCGTTTGGTTATCGGCACTATTTGCTGTTACTTTAGCTCTGGTGCATCTGTTTTCTGGTCAACTCCGCTTTCTCGACAGAACTCCTCGCAGTATTTGGCTGTCTGTAAGTGGCGGTGTCTCGGTTGCCTATGTCTTCGTCCATATCCTGCCCGAATTGAGTCAGGCACAAGAGACAATTAAGGGTACGGTGGGCAAGGCACTATTGTTTCTAGAACATCACGTATATCTTTTAGCATTATTGGGGTTAGCCGTGTTTTATGGCTTAGAACGAGCTGCCAAATTATCGCGTCAGCGCAATCACAAGGTAGGCAAGGGAGATGTGACCTCCGAAGGAATTTTCTGGGTGCATATTGCCTCGTTTGCCTTCTACAATGCCCTCATTGGTTATCTGCTATTGCACCGCGAGGAACCAGAAATTCAGAGTCTTTTATTTTTCTTTATTGCAATGGCTTTGCACTTTGTCGTAAATGACAACGGACTGCGCGAGCATCATAAGCGTGCCTATAAGAAAATCGGTCGTTGGATACTGGCAGCAGCAGTTATTTTTGGTTGGGCGCTCGGGCTGGGAACTCAACTGTCTAAGGCGGCGATCGCTTTACTCTTTGCTTTTCTCGCCGGAGGAGTCGTACTTAATGTTTTGAAAGAAGAACTCCCCGAAGAACGTCAAAGTCGCTTCTGGGCTTTTGTCCTCGGTGCAGGTCTTTATGCTGCACTTTTGGTAGCACTGTAACATTCGGTAAGTCGATCGCGAGTAGTAGAGCAATAAAGCGTGTTAAGCAAGGTTACTTTTTAAATTAACAATTAACGCCGAAGTATGACTCTATTCTCCCTGATTTCCCAACACGTCTATTGCGGTCGAACTTCATTTGAGTCTTCAGTTCTATTAGGAATCCGATTTGATTATCGAAAAAATCTCAGTATGAGTAGGGTGTGTTACGCGCCTTGCGTCACGCACCAAAAACTGATATTACTGTATACCGCATACAATCAAAAAAATGCTAACTCACTCAAAAAGTTTCACCCTAGCAACCTGACGCTCTCTATCTTAAGATTTTTTTAAGATTTTATTTGCACTCTTACATACATGGGTAGTGCAAACATTCTGCAAACATGAGGACAAACTAATGAAAAATAATTTAGTTACGAGTACCAGTCTAGTTGCTGCTGTGAACGACAATAACCTTGAATTAGCAAAGAAATTGATTGCTAGCGGCTCGGATATTAACCAAATGGACAGTAATGGAAATAGCCTGCTCATAATTAGTGCTGCCAATGGTGACTCTGAAATGGTCAGGCTGTTGCTTAACTCTGGTGCTAATCTTCGTGCCGTTGACTCCAGCATGAAAGGTACTGCACTGCACGCCGCTTCTTATCTGAGGTATCCAGCAGTGATGAAAGTTTTAATTGAATATGGGATCGATCTCAATGCTCAGGGTCCTTACAACGGATATTCTGCGCTCCACGATGCAGTTGTGCAAAATAATATTGAAGGGGTCAAGCTACTTGTAGATGCGGGCGCACAGTTAAATACTAGAAGCAAGTATGGGGATACCCCTCTGGAACTAGCGATGAAATGTATGCGTAGGGAGATTGTTACCATTCTCGCATAGGTAAAAACCTCATTAATTCTCGAATGGATAACTGTCAACCTACTCTCAAAGATACGTTGCCATTCCCACGAATAAACTTAGTATCAGTGGAATGTCAGCTATTTGAAAGAATTCTACCTCGACACTCTCCAAAACCAACTCTGGCATAGCCTTCCTGCTCGCAGTATCCGCGCAGCTCAATTTCATCTCCGTCATTTAGGTAGGAACTTACCTCGCCTGTTGGTAGTTGAATCGGCTTTGAGCCACGCTGAGTGATTTCGAGTAAACATCCTTGCGTTCCTGCTTCAGCACCAGAAACTGTGCCACTGGCTAGCAAATCTCCAGAGCGGAGATTGCAACCATTACTTGAGTGGTGAGCGAGCATCTGAGCTAAAGTCCAATACATCGACTTGAAAGAAGCGCGACTTAAGCAAAACGGCTGCATTTCTGCTGCACGCATTTGCTCTGAGCGGATTAGTGCTTCTACCGTAAGGTCAATGCCACCTAGTTTAGTATCATGTGCTGAGGAAAGATAAGGCAGTGGTAGCGGATCTCCCTGGGGACGTTGAAAAGATGCACAACGGAATGGTGCTAGAGCTTCTAGGGTTACTACCCAAGGAGAAATCGTCGTTGCGAAGCTTTTGGATAAGAAGGGACCGAGGGGCTGATATTCCCAAGCTTGAATATCTCTTGCCGACCAATCATTCACCAAGCAAAGCCCAAATATGTGTTCCTCCACATCGTCAATTGAGATGGGGTGACCTAGCTGATTTCCATTACTAATGAAGAACCCAACTTCCAATTCGTAGTCCAAATGTTGAGAAAATCCGAAACTTGGCACTGATTCCCCAGAGTTTTTCCTCTGACCCTTGGGACGCGCGATCGCAGTGCCGCTAGGCACGATGGAAGAAGCACGACCGTGGTAAGCGATCGGGACGTATTTGTAGTTAGGCAGGAGTGGATTGTCGGGACGAAACAACTTACCAACATTAGTGGCATGAAAGATCGAAGCGTAGAAATCAGTATAGTCGCCAATATTCGCAGGTAATAAAAGTTCTGCCTCAGACATCGAGCAAAGAATTTTGCTTTCCAAAGGGGGATTTTGGGCATCGGCTCGTAACAGATGACTCAAGCGATTGCGCAATGCTGAGGCTGCTTTACTTCCCATCGCCATCAATTGATTTAATTTAGGTGCAGTACATGCTGCTTGTAGTTCCTGGGGCAGTTCTTGCAGCAATCCAGCTTGGCAACACGCAGTTAAATCTAAAATTCGATCGCCGATCGCCACCCCAATTCGGGAATTATTGCTGTTCCGAGGTCGAAACACGCCAAACGGCAGGTTTTGGATCGGAAAATCAGTGTTCTTTTGATTTGCCGAGTCAACCCAACTGCGTAAATTTGGATTGTGGGTGGAATTGATGGGACGGATCATAGTAAGTCAAAAGTCAAAAGTCAAAAGTCAAAAGTCAAAAGTCAAAAATTGTCGGGGCGGGTTCACCAGAAATACTGGTCAGAGTCAAAGACAATTGGTAAACCCGCCCGTACAGAAGTCAAAAGTCAAAAGTCAAAAGTCAAAAGTCAAAAGTCAAAAATATTTCACACACCACGCACCACTTTCTTACCAATTAAAAATATGCTTAAGATCGTTGACTGGCTCTTGAAAGGAGCAGGAACCAAATGAGCGGAAGAAATGTTGTCGAGCTGCTTCTATCTCTAAAATATCTATATAGCGATCGCGCCAGCAAATACTATTTTGTTTGAATTGGAAAGTGTTGCTGGATGCTTGGAGAAGTTCTAAGGCTTCTGTTGGCGTGACTTTTTGCCAGTATACGAGTGCTGCTAAAGTTGCCACATTCAAGAAGCCATGCATTAATGTGGCAGGACTGTCTGGTTCGCTAGTCAAGGGATATTGAGCTGGTAAGGGGTGGTGCAAACCTGCGGTTGCTTTAAAAGGAACTTGGGCTTCGGCAAATGAAAAGATGCATTGGCTCAATTGAGTAACGCTGGGAAAAGCATCGATGGTTGCCCCACCAGTGCGAATTTTAGCTGCTGCACTAGTGTGCCGCAGAACCTTTAGATATGGCTTTAAGTCGCTATTAAAGGGAATTTCAAAAAATGCCTCAACTCCGACAGGAAGATCGGGCAACACTCTTTCTATTGCTGAAGGTGAAAGAGGCGAAAATTCGAGAGCTGCGATCGCTACCTTGTTGCCAATATTAAGGGATCGCACCTGGTCGATTTCCGATTGTAGTCCCGAAAGAATTACACTGAGCGACCAATGCTTTAAAGAAAACGCCGATAAGAGTTCCGCGAACTCCGACAAACGGGAAATTGGGATGACAAAGCGATTGAGCATCCAAGCATAGGGTGATGCCGAGTCTTGGACGTAATTCTCCATTGCTTGTCGCAAGTCAAGCTTTGCTGGGGGGAACAGTCCGGCATAGTCTACAACTGAGGTGAGGAGTGCTTTTAGTGATGCGAGCATTAGATCTCATTTCCTCCTGACGCTCTGGTTTAAAATGCGCCTCTATTGCTGTCCGTTGCCGTGCAATATCTACTTTTAAATTATCCGCTACCGCTAGCAGAAGTTATACACGAAGTTATACATCTGATTGAACCCGATCGCAAACAGACCGCTTTCATACTATGAATACTAATCAATAATTGATTAGCGTTCATAACTCATAGCAATTCTCGATTGCGTGCGTGACACTTGTAGGGGCGCACAGCCGTGCGCCCCTATAGATCGCGTGTTTTACCCAATTGAAAACCGTTATCAAGGGGTGTAACGCGAAAAAGTGGAGTCAGACCAATTTTTCGAGAGTATGCATCTTTATATGAATAGACTCAAAAAACCAAACATGATTCAACTGGATTACAAGGAGCGATCGTTATGGTGAAACTTCTCAATCTACGGGATTTGGTTGACCAATGGTTCGAGCAGGTGGAGGTGCGCGATCGCAAGCTTGCTAAGTTATTATGCCAGTCGATCCCAGCAAGTTGTCCTTTTGAACGAGACATTAAGCTTTTTGGTCGTACTTTATTTCACATTCCACCTCTATGCAAGCTAAATCCTTTTTACGAGCAATTTGTTAGCCTTCGGTTCAAGGCTCTGTCCTATCTAACGAATGAATCTGATAAAGATAAAGCACTATATTGCTACTAATGAGAGTGCCTTACGGCAAACAAGTTTTACTAAGCGATCTTTTGAAGCAAGAAAGATCTCCCCAAGCTACTGCCGCAATTGTAGACAGTCAGTCGGTAAAACTAGCGCAGTGTGGGCGTAGTTATCGCTATTCTGCTGAACCCTGCTGCTGATAGAAAAGTCCCAGTTGCTTCACTGGGACTACGCTCGAATTTACCTAATTAGCTGTAGCGTATGGATATAGCCTCAAGCTCTAACTTCAAACCTGAGCTGTTTCATCTTCACCTAACTGCTGTTCTACTTTACCAATCGCCGCATTAATGCCCGCTAATTTGGTTTCTAGATCGTCTCGCATCCACTTGAGAAACCGAAGCCTACGTTCTAAAAAGCTTTTGCGAGACATAGGTTCGCCACCGTAGCAGCTACTACCCCAAAAAGGAAACATAGCTTACCTCAAAAAGTTATTTCTATTTATTATTGTGTCTCTATTCGCACTGCGACGGGTAGGAAAATCGTAGAGAGAAAACCGATCTATGTCAGCCTGCTCCCATCGCAGCTGCTTCGTCTTCATCGCGATGCCGAGGGTGAAACGCGCTTGTCGCGACCATCGCCCATCTACCAGCAGTCTTTCTCGCAGTCCAAACCACCAGAAGGGGGCTTTTTGTGGCTCAATAATATATAGCGAGCCTAAATGATTTGTGAATCTGGGATATTGCTGGTTGACGGTTGACGGTTAACGGTTAGCTGTCAACTGTTAACAGTCAACCACCACAACGATCGGTTCATGACTCAAATAGAATCGCTATATAGAATGACAAGCAAAGATTTTGAATTTCCCCGATCGCTTTTCCCTAATGACATGGAATCAAAAATTGGTAGGGTTTTGCTTATTGGAGTGACTGGTGGCACTGGCAAAAACGCAGTCAAGGGATTTCTCGATACTGGAGTTACTGACTTACACGCCATCACTAGAAAAATCGACCTGAGCCGCCCCAATTTGTCAAAGATCAGTGATGCAGGCGTTGAGCTAGTTGAGGCTAACTTGGATGATGAAGCATCGCTTCAAGCAGCTTTGAGGGGAATTTCGGCTGTCTACTGCCACGGTTTGTCTGCCGATGCTGCTAAACCCGATCCACAAGAGATCGAGAGAGCGCACCGACTGGCACGAGCGGCTGTTGATGCCAAGATCGAGCATTTGGTGTATAACTCCGCAGGTGGAGCAGAGAGAAATTCTGGAGTCAGCCATATCGAGCAGAAGTATCAGGTGGAGCAAGTTTTCAAACAGGCTGGCTTGCCAACAACTATGCTCAGAGCTTGTCTATTCATGGAAGAGTTTTGGAAGAAGTACACGCGACCATCCATCCTCAAAGGGGTCTTCTCCTTTTCGCTTCAGCCCGACCGACCGCTACATCTAATTACAACTAGGGATATGGGACGCATTGCTGCTTATGTCATGAAAAACGCACAAAAGTACATTGGTCAAGAAATCGAGCTGGCAGGCGACGTGCTAACCCCTCTACAAATGGCGCAGAGCTTCTCAGAAGCACAGTCCATGCCAGTTGTCTACAGAGAAATACCTGCATGGATATTTCTACTGCTTTGGCGATGGGAACTATTTGCCCTGATTAGCTGGTATCGCACTCAAGGCTATCAAGCCGATGTTAGGCGCTTAAGAGAAGCGGAATTTCCCACACTCCTGACTACATTTAGTGAATTTCTGGCAGAAACTCACTGGGCAAACAAAGAACTTACTTACGAAAATCTGTAAGCGCAGGCGATCGCTCCCACTCCTTCTAATCCTATCGTCAAGCTTCGGCACTTTTCGCACCGTGCGCGTGCAAGCAGTGGTAGAGGGTTCTGCGAGTGAATTGGCGGATAACCTAGAATCGATCGGCAAACCGAATCGCAGCAAAGCAGAGAGCGTCGCGCTGTTAGGCGGTTCCTTTATCAATACTTTGGGTAGAGGAAATCCTACACTAGGACTTGCCACAATAGCAGGCTCTACCCTACTGTCCGACTTCCAAGACAATATTACCGAGATTGGTGAGGCTTTAGGCATTGATGAATTACGCTTTCCTACCGCAGCAGTAGAAATTGGAGCGTGGCTTTTTTGAGACTTACATAGCAGGTTCGCAGCAATACCTTCCCTATCTGAGTGCTGATTATGCTCGGTCTATTAGTCAAATGCCTTTAACTCTAAGCTTAGTACAATCTCTACCTTCAGATAGTTTGACTCAATAAATCAGACGATATCTACCGTTTGGCTACACCAGTTTTCTACTATTTCTATGTAAGCTCGAAGGGGACATTTGGCTGGTGAGTTAGTTGGCATAAATTACTACGCACTCTAAAGAAAATATTCTTAAAAAAAGTATCAGATAAATGAGCTATTCGGATTCTAAAGGCACGGAACCAGAAAATCAAACGATAAAGCAAGAGGATGATGCAGGATCTCGCTCTGGAAATGTAGTATCGGTCGAAAAAACTGGTGAGGTGCAAGACAATTCCCCTCCCGAGCGAGTACGGACAAAATCTTCCTCTAGACAGAAGCGCCAGTGGGTATCAATTATAGGTGCGATCGCTATCCTTCTGGGTGGGGGCTTTTTGGGTTGGCAGTGGTGGCAGCGTCAAGAGCAAGGTCAGTCACCACCAGGACAAAGCCAGCCGCGTGCTGTTCCCGTCAACACGGCAACAGTTTCATCTGGCACTATAGTTGAAAGCTCGGAATTTATTGCTAATTTGGAATCGCGGCAGTCGGTGACTCTTTTGCCACAAGTTCAGGGACGAGTCGCGCAAATTTACGTCCAACCAGGTACTCAAGTCAAAGCTGGGCAACCACTGGTGCAAATCGATCCTGACGAGCAACAAGCCTCCGTATCGGGTGCAGTTGCGGCAGCAGCAGCGGCTCGCGCTCAAGTCGCAACTGCACAAGCTACACTGCGATCGCTCAGAGCAGAAAGGCAAGCCACTCTATCCGATCTAAGACTGAGCCAAGAGCAGTACAAACGATATTCTGCACTAGCTGGTCAAGGAGCAGTATCGCGAGAGACGAGAGACCAATATTACAACCAACTGCAAACAGCCCGCGCTAATTTGAATGCGATCGATAAGCAAATCGAAGCACAGACATCGGCAGTCGCTCAAGCTCAACAAGCCGTACAGCAAGCAGAGGCAAATACTAACCAGGCGCGAGTGCAACTGCAATACTTCCAAGTCAACGCTCCTTTTGCAGGTACAGTAGGCGCGATTCCCGTCAAAGTTGGCGATCTCGTCACGCCTTCGACTCAACTAACCACCGTGACTCAAAATCAACCTTTAGAAGTGAACGTCTCTATCCCACGGGAACGGGTGGCACAAGTGGAGATCGGTACGCCAGTAGAATTATTAAACGAACAGGGAGAGCAAATCGGTACGAGCAAGGTATTTTTTATCTCGCCCCAAGTGACAAACGACACGCAATCGGTCTTAATTAAAGCCTTATTTGCTAATTCCCCAACCCAGCTCCGAGCCGATAGCTTTGTCCGCGCCAGAGTGATTTGGAACCAGCGACAAGGAATTTTGATTCCTACTACAGCAGTATCGCGAGTTGCAGGGCAAACATTTGTCTATGTGGTACAACAAACAAAATCCCCATCGGGACAAACTCAACTAACGGCTCGACAGCAACCAGTGAAGTTAGGTGAGATTCAAGACGATCGCTACCAAGTGCGATCGGGATTGCGATCGGGAGACAGAATCGTTACCTCTGGTTTACTCAACCTCAGAGATGGCGCTGCGATCGCCCCTGTGCCAGAGCAGGGAGCAGGGGCAGAGGAGCAGAGGGGCAGAGGAAACTAAGAGCAATCTAAAATTTAAAATCTAAAATTTCCCCCAACTCCCAACTCCCTACTCCCTAGTTATGTTCGTAGATTTCTTCATCAAGCGCCCTGTCTTTGCTAGCGTCTGTACCATCATTATTCTGTTGGCAGGAGCGATTAGCATTCCCACGCTACCTGCTGCCCAGTATCCCGAAATTAGTCCGCCTCAAGTCAATGTCACGGCAAACTACACTGGAGCTAGTGCAGAAATTGTCGAAAACACTGTCACAACTGTATTAGAGCGGGAAATTAACGGCGTTCGCGGTCAGAGGTACATTAGTTCTAGCAGTAACAACGATGGTAGCAGTTCGATTTCGGTCACGTTCGAGCCGACTCGCGACCAAGATTTGGCAGCTGTTGACGTACAAAATCGCGTATCCGTCGCCCAGGCACAGTTACCAGAAGCAGTACAGCGCACGGGAGTGACGGTAACGAAGCGGTCTAGCACTCTGTTGTTGGCACTTGGGCTGTTTTCCGAACAGAACAAATACGACCCGATCTTTTTAAGTAATTATGCCGATATCTACCTCGTAGATGCTCTCAAAAGAATCGAGGGTGTTGGCGATATTACAATTTTTGGCGAACGCAGATATGCGATGCGCGTGTGGTTAGACCCGAATTTACTTGCCAGTCGCAATCTCACAGCACAAGATGTCGTGGCGGCGCTCAACGAACAAAACATTCAAGTTGGTGCGGGGCGATTGGGTCAACAGCCGCTTCCTAACAATCAACAATATCAAATCGACGTGCGGGCGCAAAGTCGCCTGCAAGATGCCTCCGAATTTGAAAATATCGTCCTCAAAACGGGTGCAGATGGAACGCTGGTGAGGCTGAAAGATGTCGGACGGGCAGAATTAGGCGCAGAAAATTACGATTCCTTCTTGCGATTTCGGGGACAAGATGCTGTAGGCTTGGGGGTTTATCAATTACCAGGTAGTAATGCCTTGGAAGTTGCTAGTGCGGTTAAAGTTGAAATTCAAAGACTGTCACAAAGTTTCCCTCCAGGCATGAGGTATGATGTCGCCTTTGACACGACTTTATTCGTGCAAGAATCGCTTTCCGAAGTGGTAATTACGCTATTAATTGCGATCGCCCTAGTTATTACCGTAATCTTCCTGTTTCTGCAAAACTGGCGAGTTGCTGTCATTCCTGCGATTACGATCCCTGTAGCTTTGATCGGTACGTTTGCTTTTATTAAAGTTTTCGGATTTTCGATTAATAGCTTGACGCTGTTTGGTCTAACTTTAGCTACAGGGATGGTGGTAGACGATGCGATCGTCGTAGTTGAAGATATTTCCCGCTTGTTGCAACAAGAAAACATGGAGCCGCGTCAAGCTGCATCGGTAGCGATGCACGAACTACTAGGTGCAGTCATTGCCACGTCTTTAGTATTGATGGCGGTGTTTATTCCCGTAGCTTTCTTCCCAGGTACTACAGGGGCATTATACCGTCAATTCGCGCTGACAATTGCCTTTTCGATCGCCATCTCTACCTTTCTTGCTATTACGATTACGCCTTCTTTAGCAGGTATTTTGCTGCGACGAGAACAAACTACAGGCGGCTGGTTAGGTCGAATTTTCCACCAAATCAATCGTTTTCTTGACTGGTTGCGGCGAGGTTATCAAAAAATTCTCCATCGCCTAGTCAGAATCAAATACATTGTTTTGGCGCTATTTGCTGCCGCGATCGCCTTTACAGCTTGGTTATTTGTGACTGTGCCTACTGCCTTTTTACCAGAAGAAGACCAAGGATATTTTATTACATTGGTGCAGGGTCCGCCTGGAGTTTCTTTAAACTATACAGATGATGTGATGCGGCGAGTCGAGACGCAAATTCTCAAAATTCCCGAAGTGCAATCGACTTTTACTGTCGGTGGTTTTAGTTTTAGCGGCAATACTGCTAATAATGGGATTATTTTTACCTCGCTCAAACCTTGGAATGAACGTAAAGGTACGGGGCAATCAGTTCAAGCAATTACGCAGAAGTTAGGCGGACAATTAGCAGCAATTCCGCAAGCAAGAATTATTCCCACAAATCCGCCGGCAATTCCTGGTTTGGGTAGCATTGGTGGCTTTCAATTTCAATTACAAGACCGAGGGAATGTTGGTTTAGATACCTTATTGCAAACAGCTAATCAATTGATAGGTAGAGCCAGTCAAACAGAGGGGTTGCAAAGAGTATTTACAACTTTTACTGCTAATACACCACAAGTAATAGTAGAAGTTAATCGCAACCAAGCTAAAGCACTACAAGTTTCTATTGACGATATTTATAACACGTTGCAGACTTTTTTAGGTTCGCAGTACGTGAATGATTTTAATTTAGAACAGCGCAGCTATCGCGTTTACGTACAAGCAGACGGACAGTTTCGTAATAACCCCGATGATATTCGCCAGCTCTACGTGCGATCGGCACAGGGACGCACGATCTCTCTAGCTAATTTAGTGAAAATTACGCCGACAACTGGAGCGCAGACAATTAATCGCTACAATTTATTTCGCTCAATTGAAATTACTGGTTCGGCAGCTGAAGGCTTCAGTTCTGGCGAAGCAATTCAAAAGATGGAACAAATTGCTGCTGAGGTGCTACCACCTAATATCGGTTATGAATGGTCGGGAATTACGGCGGAGGAATTAGAGTCTGGCGGACAAGCACCAATCATTTTTGGTTTGGGGATCGTTTTTGTCTTTCTAGTTTTAGCAGCTCAGTATGAAAATTATCTCGATCCGTTGATTATTCTCTTAGCTGTACCGCTAGCTGTTCTGGGTGCATTATTGGCTCTAACTTTACGCGGTTTTCCTAATGATGTCTACGGTCAAGTTGGGTTAGTGATGTTGATTGGGTTGGCAAGTAAAAATTCAATTTTAATTGTAGAATTTGCCAATCAATTGCGCGATCGCGGGTTGTCAATTACACAAGCAGCTTTAGAAGCAGCTCAAGAACGCTTGCGACCGATTTTGATGACGGCAATTTCTACTCTAGTGGGAATTTTCCCCTTAGTGATAGCTAGCGGAGCGGGAGCGGGTAGTCGTCAATCTTTAGGTACGGCTGTATTTGGCGGAATGCTGGTGGCTACGGTTTTGAGTTTGTTTGTCGTACCGATTTTGTACATTACATTTGAGTCATTTGGCGATCGCTGGTTTCATAAAGATCGCAAGTCTAAACGTTCTCAACAACAATTATCAGAGCCAGCACGGGAGTCAGAAGTCACTCGCTAAGTTTTACTTGTTTAATTACCACCTTTGAAGGTAGTAATTAAATCTGACAGCAACGTAGCAAAACTAACTTAGGAGGAATCATGAAAATTCTAATTGTTTACTACTCGATGTAAGGTTATACCTGGAAACTAGCGCCAGCCGTTGCTGAAGGGGCAAGTAAAATTCCTGGAGCTGAAATCATGCTGCGTCAGGTTCAGGAATTTGAAGCGATCGCATCATCGACCAAAACGAAGCCGCTCGTCAAGTGCGGCAGCAACAGCAGGACATTCGCATCGTCCTTGGACTTGGAATGATATTGCTGCTTATTCCACACTTGCTTGAGGCACGTCCCTTTCAACGATGATGCATTACCATTTGCTACAGACGAGCGTTCAATGATGCACTGCTGCGCGACACCTAAAACACGCGAGCTGCAACGGATTTACTCATACCATAATCGATCTGCATTCACGACTCGATACCGCAGTGCTTCTCGTGCTGATGCTGACAAGTGGCGAGCGTCTTTGAGTTTTGTAGCATACTCTCGACGTAGCTACACTTACTACGTTAACTAATCTCTGCTCTGGTCAGTAAAAATTAAAAGACGTTCAAGTATCTTAAGTAATTAAGTAATAAAGTATTAGTGCTTATTATTTTCATACGCATTAGTATCTTAATACCAATTTTTTACTATATAATATCAATAATGCTACACGTCGTTGCATATAATTTAAAATTTTGTTACGCTATTTATCATTCGCTTGGATAATATCTTGTAGGGGGGTACTCTAAAAAATAGAAGATATGTACTACTAAAACAAAAAGAAAATTACTAGTTTTAATATGTCCATGAGTTAGAATTTCATCATAAGTATCGCTAAATACTCGATCGCCATACTACTTTCTGTTGTCTAACGCTGAAAAAAACAATAGAGTATGTTATGAAATGAAGGCATTAATTAAAGAAATCAAAAAACAAATAATAAGAACTTTTTATAGTATGATTGATATATGGGCTGTTTAAATTAGCTACTGGATCGCTTTAAGACAACTAAATGCTTTGTCTGGAAATGCTTATTGCAATCCAACTAAATTTGCGTTCGTTTTAAATCTGTCTACATGGCTAGGAATTTTGCCAACTAGTCAAATGGATTTTTGTAGATTTTTCATAACTATTCAATTCAACTTAATTTTGATTCCTCATATTTATTGACATATGGCACGACGCTCCCTACAAGCATCTACTATAGGTATTGAAAA
This sequence comes from Scytonema millei VB511283, assembly GCF_000817735.3. NCBI lineage: Bacteria > Bacillati > Cyanobacteriota > Cyanophyceae > Nostocales > Scytonemataceae > Scytonema > Scytonema millei. Next base: position 106,698 of record NZ_JTJC03000008.1, read on the forward strand.
AGCGAAAAGGGCTTTTAGACATACGCAATGGACGCAAGAAGATCTAGCATGTGAAGTTGGAATTGAAACACGCCAACCAATATGGAAGTTTTTCGCAGGCAAACCGATTGAGCGGCAGACATTTCTAGAAATTTGCTTTCGTCTAGGTTTAGATTGGCAAGAGATTGCAGCTCTACCAACTGATAGCATATCGACAAAGGAAGAGAACGAGAACGACGAGAGAGCAAATCTCGATACCTTAGTACGAGCAGCGCGATCGCATTGTCACGATAAAATTCAAGCAGAGTATGGGGCTATACGGTTATTAGATACAGCCCGACCAATAGAGTTAGAAGATATTTATATTAAACTTGATGTATTCGAGGACGTTACAAGTAATAGACGGTTAGACAAATCTCATTTAAATTGCCCTAGGATCGAAGATCCGAGCTGCCAGAGTTGTAATGAAGTTCGTCAAAAACACGTCTCAGCAGCACAAGTAATTGAAACTTATTCTAAGCTGACGATTCTAGGTAAACCAGGGTCTGGCAAAACCACACTTTTGCAGTACATTGCTATTCAGTGCAATCGAGGTGGCTTGTTTTCAGATCGGCTACCAATCTTTATCCGACTAAGAAGCTTTGCTGAGGATGCCAGCAAAACTCAACACTTTAGTTTATTCAGCTATATTAGTCAAGAGTTATGTAAAATCGGATTTTCTGAGCCGCAAATTGAAACTTTACTTCATCACGGTCAAGCATTGTTTCTACTGGATGGCTTAGATGAAGTAGAAGAAGAGTATAGAGCAGAGGTTCAGCAACAGATTAGTGTTTTGTCAAAAGATTATGACAAAAATCAGTTTATAGTTTCCTGTCGCACTTCCACACCGTGGTACTGGCTTGAGAAATTTACTGATGTTGAGATAGCTGATTTAAACTTCTCTCAAGTCGAAGCATTCGCTCAGCAGTGGTTTGTAAACGTCAGCAATAACCCCAGAGAACAAGGGTTAGTACAAGCAGATCGGGTTCTAAAAGAACTAATGTTGCCTGAAAATCAGTCAATTTATAGCCTTGTTAGAACACCTCTTTTTCTGCACCTAGCTTGTTCTCTATTTCAAACCAATTTAAGCTTTGCTGCTCAACACGCTGAGTTATACAAACAAGCATTAGATATTTTGTTAGTTCGGTGGGATCGCGTCAGAGGAATTAAACCAGATAAAAGTCTCTATCAGTTATCTTTACCTCATAAGATAAAACTACTCAGCCAGATTGCCGCTATTACCTTTGAGCAAGACAACTACTATTTTACGCAGAGTAATCTCTTGCATTATATCAAAGACTATCTTCGCACTTTACCCAATACTCCATCTGATTCAGAAGAACTTTACTTCATTAGTGAAACAGTGATAAGGTCGCTCTTGGTAGAACATGGAGTCATAGTAGAACAAGCTCAAGGAATCTACTCATTCTCATATCCCACTTTTCAAGAATATTTCACGGCTAGAAATATTGTTGCTAATCTTGAGCCAGAAGCTTTAAATAGAAATCTGAGGCAGTTGACTATCCACATGAGCGATCCTCGCTGGCATGAAGTTTTTCTATTCGTTATGGAAATGATAGAAGATGCCGATCCTCTAATTCAGTTAATGCAACAACGCAGCGATGAGCTGGTAGATGCTGATGAGAAATTGCAGCAGTTTCTGATCTGGCTTCAGCAGAAATCTCTTTCAGTCGAAGTACCTTACGAACCTGCCGCAGTTCGTGCTTTTTATCTATCGTTGGAGCTTCACGGCGAATCAGAACCAGCTTACGACTTGTCTCTCTCCATTGAGATCGATCCAAGACTTACGAGTAAGCTGACTTACGATCTATATTTGGATCTAGCTTTGAAACGCTTGCTATCCATAGGACTTACTATCTGCGATCGCCCGTCTGAGGAACAAATTCTTGCTATAATCTCTGCCTTTCCTTACAAGATAGATCTCGATTGTCACTCCAAATTGCAAAATTTACTAGAAGAACTTAGAGAACAACTACCCAACCCTCAACAAAGCCAAGAAAAGCTCAAGGAATGGTGGAGTACTAATGGTCAAACTTGGGTTGAGGAAATGAGGTCTCAGATCCTCTGGGAGCGTAATATCGGTTACCAATGGCAGTTCAGCGAATATCAGAAGGCAATACTTCAGCAATACTATGTTGCTAAGTACTTAGTAGTAAAGTGCCTTAAAAAGAGTCGTGAAATCAGTTTTAGCGTACGAGCAAAAATTGAGGAAACATTTCTTTTGCCAGCATTACTGAAAGTTTTGCACTATTGAAAGATTAATAAACAATCCCGCATTTATCAAACTGACCTTCCTAAGAATTCTGAATTTATTTTTGTAGTTGATAATATTTCGTCAAAACAATGCTTGATAGCGAAGTTTTGACTCACTTAGTTCTCTAAGAGTCTAATACTGAATCATAGATTGGCAACAAGAAACTGAAATAACTTTTGACATCCAAAGGTGTGACGCTTTCCCTCGCCGCACTACCCAAAGAATGTCTCAAATTTTGATTCTGAATTAGCGATTCAATGGCAGTGGAGAGTTGTTGAATATCTCCAGGCTGGACTAATAAACCATTTTTTCCCGAGACAATCAAATCGGGAATTCCCCCTACTTGCGTTGCGATGACAGGTAATCCCCACCCCATTGCTTTTAGCAAAGCTAAGGGTAATCCTTCATTGTAAGTAGGTAAGATAAAGACATGTGCTTTAGTTAATAAAGCATCTCGTTGCTGTGGATTGAGCCAATCGTATATAGTAATGCGATCGCAAATAGTACTAGTTCTTGAACTATAACTCGTGACTAAATCGCGGGCTTTGTCAACCTCTCCATCTCCTGCCAAGGTTAAATTTGCTTGGTTTCTGATCGGCTCAGGTAACATGGCAAAAGCGCGAATCAGATCGAAAGTGCCTTTACGCTGTCCGATGCGTCCTAAAAAAACAAGATTAATCTGGTTCGATCGCTCTCGGTGAGGAACTTGAGTTGGTAATTCAATCGGATTAGCCAGTACCAAGACTTGTTCTGGTTTTAAACCAAATTTATCCACGTAGAAATTACGCCAACTCTCGGAAACAGCAATGAAGCGATCGCACTGACTAAATGCCCGCAACAATCCTTGTCTGACATTTAACGATAACCCCTGATAAAATTTATAAAACTCAGGACTATTAGAATGTAGAATTACGGGTTTGCAAAACAAGAATTTAGCAATTAGAATCACAATTGATTTGCGATAAGCACTGCCTCTCTCGGCTACATGCGCGTGAACGATATCCACTTTTTTCGTTAATAGCACCAAGATAACCCGAACCAGGGCGATCGCAAACCCAAAAGCTTTTTGCATTGCCGAACCATCAACTGCCGTGCCAATATGTTGAATTTGCACGTTAGCAGGAGCATGTTTCAACATATGCTTTTCTAAAGTTACAATTCCTCCCTGCTTAGATAAGCTGTCTCCCACCATAAGAATATCGATTTTGTTTTTTTTGCTATTTTTCATTTACTAATTTCCATAATTTTGAACTTATATACAAGCAATTTTGAACAAAAACTATGCGTAAATCTAAATCACGTAATATTGGAAAAAAATCATATTAGTAAATACTTAAATTCTGACTTTTAAACCTTGACTTTTCTACTCGATAATTTATAAAATCTGGCGCTACTCTACCAAAACTTTTGCAGTAGAATCATTCACCTCCATAGTGGTTTATTATTCAGCATTTAGTTTTCGGTACGAGCATAGTCATCTTGAAAGCGGATGATATCATCTTCTCCTAAGTACTCACCATTTTGTACTTCAATTAAAACTAAGGAAATGATGCCTGGATTTTCTAAACGGTGAGCTGCACACTGAGGTACATAGGTAGACTGGTTGTTCTTCAGCAACACTTCTCGATCGCCACAAGTTACCTTAGCTGTACCAGAGACAACAATCCAGTGTTCGCTGCGGTGGTGATGCATTTGCAGGCTGAGACGGTGTCCAGGCTTAACTTCTATGCGCTTGATTTTGTATCCACGTCCTTCTTCTAAAATCGTGAAAGAACCCCAAGGGCGTGACTCAGTTACTATAATGTTTGTGGGATTGGGTACTGGAAGTACGGACAGCGCGTTCATTGGTTTTGTTTCTTGATGTTGAGTCATATAACCTCGTTTATAGATATGACAAAAGTTTGCTTATTTGTCGCTAGCTTCTTCAATTGTTTCAATTACCGCTAAGCAAATATTGGAAGCTAGCAGTACGAGTATCGCGCTTGCCACATAAGCCATTGTCAGAAGCTGAAGTACTGTTTCGAAGGAAATGTTAGGGTTCATGATTTTGTCTCCTTGAGTCAAGGCTAGCGATCGTATTTCTTTTTGCTGTTACTACTAGGAGCAGAGAATAGTTATCACCCATTTATTCTCTGAAGGCTCTCTAAGTTCTAACTCTGTATTAATAATATTTGGATAAATGTGTTCACCATACAATAACCTCATTAACACTACCTTCGTTAGCATGAGAGAAATAACTGCTATATTCATTTTGATCGACGATCCCATTAACTACCAAACCTAAGACGTTGTGACCTGAACGCTCCAACATCTCTTGAGCAGCATTGGCACTGTTAGCATCAATGACTCCAGGTCGAGCTACTAACAAAATTCCATCAGTCATTTGGCTTAAAGTCAGAGCATCAGCAGCAAGAAGAAGGGGAGGAGCATCGATAATCACAAAGTCATACTGAGATGCAAAACCTTCAACTAGTGCTGCCATCTGTATGGAATCAAGCAAGGCTAGTGGATTGGGAGGAGTAACTCCAGCAGTTAAGACATCAAGATTATTCATGACCTTAGACGTGGCAATGCTAACTTGAGCCTGTCCTACAAGTACCTCGCTCAAACCTGTTGCATTAGTGAGTTGCCAGAGATGATGCTGAGAAGAATCTCGCATGTCTGCATCAACGAGTAAGACTTTACGTCCTAGTTGAGCGATCGCCGCTGCTAAATTAGCAGAAACTGTAGACTTGCCTTCTTGAGGAACAGCACTAGTTACCACAATAGTTTTCAATGCCCGATCTGGACTGAGAAATTTTAGATTAGCTTGAATCATGCGATAGATTTCGCTAGTCAAGGAGTAGGGTTTATCTCTAACAGAAATTTCTGGATTTGTTGATTCCACATCCCAATTATTGGAGCGGACTTTATTAGTAGCTAGGGGAATAACTCCTAGCAACGTATATCTAAACCTTTGTCTAATTTCCTCAAGTGTTTTTAGAGAGCGATCTCTTAGTTCAAGAAAGAGAACAGTACTTGTGGACAACAAAGCACCAAACATTATCCCCAGCGCTAAAATGATGAGTTTTTGCTCTAATACTGGTTTTTCGGGAACTAAAGCTTGAGCAATAATCCGCGCATGAGCTGTAGTTTTATTTTCAGCCACCTGTAATTCTTGTATTTTTTTCAGTAAAGTTTGATAAGTAGACTGAGCGACCACAAGTCTCCGTTCTAACTCCTGCTGATTTTGGACTAATTGAGGTATAGTGTTTTTTCGTTGTTCGTAAGTAGAACGAGAATTAGACAGAGAAGCTAGTTTTTGAGCCAAACTACGACGCTGTACATCTGATTGCAACAAATTTTCGATCAAGTCTTGCCTGAGTTCTCCAATTTGCAATAGTCCCGCTGCAACTTTTGTTTGACTACCAACAGTTTGTTTTATTTGTTTTTGTAGGAGAGCCTCTAAGTTAGATTTCTTCGCTGTTAAATCGATAATTACAGGGTTGTTATCCGAATAACGGCTGCGCTGACTCGCTAATTGTCGTTCTGTATCTTGAAGTTGGATAAGGACTCCCTGTACCGCAGGCGATTGACTGAGGGCGCTCACTGCACTTGCTTGTTGAGGATTTAGACCTACTTTTTGACGAAGCTCTTTAGTTTGGGTATTTGCTTGGTCCAGTTCAGCCTTAAGATTATCAATTTGGTTATCTAAACTACCAATATTTGCAACAGCTGTTTTAGCCTCTTCTGATAGATCGACAATGTTGTTTTTTTGTTTAAAGATGCGTAGTTTTACTTCTGCTTGGTGAACGGCGGCTTGAGATTTAGGAAGCTGTTTTCCCATAAATAGACGAGTTGCTTCTGCCTCGGAGCGACTTGTAAGGATATCATTTTCTAAGTACAACTCCATGATTTTATTAACTACTGCTGCTGCTTTCTCAGGGTTGTGGTGTTTATAGGTAATTCGTAATACATCTGTGCCACCAACGATTTTTAGCTTTACAGCCTTTTTGAACGCCTCAACTTCTTGCGGTTCACCTCGCTCGTTTTTGAGTTGCAATTCGTCTATCGTCTGCTGTAACAAAGTAGGAGATGATATAACTTCGATTTGACTACTGATAGGATTCTGAGTTGAGACTAGCGCTCTCAAATCTCCTGTTTCTTGTCCTTCAGAAATACTAGGTAGGAGATTAGAACCTACGACGTTAAACGAGGGAATTTTAAATAATAGTTTTCCTTCTCCTTCATAAGATGGTTTCATGAAAGCAGCGGCTACAATACTGAGGGTAACTGTAGTTGCAAAAATACTGACAGTGGGTAACCATCTTCGTTTTAAGCTCAACCAATATTGGCTCAAGTCTAAATCAATAGATTCTCTAGATTCCATAATTTATCAATCCAAAATTCAATTTTTATTGATTTCTAAATTCGTAAGTGTTTTAACGATAGGGAGCATTGTCAAAAGCACGGGCGATCGCATTCCATGCCAATTTACGTTTAAAATTGGCATCTAGCGGTAAAGGTCGTACCTTTGCACCATCTCGCCGTGGTTGATATTCCGAGAGCCAGGTATAGCGATCGCTCAATCCCCACGTTAAAACTGCAATGACTGCTGGCTCATCTAGTACTACCGACAGATAATCTTCATAAGTGGCGGCGACAATGCGATCGCGAACTTTGAGATCTACAGGCAAGTTTTTATCTTTGACATCTATTTCTGTAATTAAGATTTTGAGATCTAGATTAGCTATTTCACTGAGAAATTTTTGAAACTTCTGAGAATTAAAGCGAGTTTCGTTGCCTGACAAGTGAGATTGAATACCCAGAGCATGAATTGGTGTACCTTTAGACTTTAAATTCTTTAATAAATTCAGTACAGCCTTTCTTTTAGCCTCATGTTCAGGAGTGTCATATTCCAGTCCATAATCATTATAAACTAGCATTGCTTTAGGATCGGCTTCTGCCGCTGCACGAAAAGCTATTTCGATGTAATCTCGTCCTATAAATTGCAGCCAAGGTGTTTTCCTCAACCCATCAGATCGTCTGTCCTGTAAATTAATTGCTTCATTTACCACATCCCATGAATGGATATTTCCAGCATAATGTTTAACAACTGTAGTAATGTGTTCTAGTAATAACTGTTTAGCATTCTTGCTATTGATAGTTTTGAGAAACCATTTGGGCATAGCTTCATGCCAAACTAAAGTATGCCCGCGAAATAGTAACCCGTGAGTGCGGGCAAAATCAGCCAGCCAATCAGCAGGCATAAAGTCAAAAGAAGTAGATGTGGGGCGCAGAAAATTCCACTTTAATTCCCACTCTGAAACAATGATGGCGCACTCTTTAGCAACGCTTGCTACCAATTGCGGATTTGCAGATAAGGAATCTTTGTTAACTGCTGCTCCATACAATAATCCCTTAATCAGCGCTCGCTTACCTAAAGACATATTTCCACTTGCTACAAAGTTTTTATTTAGAGGATAGATTTGCCTTGGTTCGAGTGCATTCTTACTAGTTAAAACACTAATACTAACAAACATGCTTGACCAAAAAAATAATGTTTGCCTTCTTGTGAAAAGATTTTTTTTCGCCATAATTTTTGCTTGTTAGCAATCTACCTAAGCCGATAGTGAGATTCTAAGATTAACCTCCTTTAAATCTTATCCATCCTTCTGATAAAAGTAGTTTCAATAAAAGCCACGGTTCAACCAAGTAGCGCCGCCATAATCGCCTCGGTTCTGCTATTAGTCGAAATAGCCATTCTAAGCCCCATTTTCCCGACCACCGTGGTGGAGTAGGAACTGTACCTGCAACATAATCTATAGCTGCCCCTGATGGTAAAATGACGTTAGCACAAAGGTGTTCTAGGTTATCGAGTATCCAGTGTTCTTGTCGTGGCATACTCATACCTACCATCAATATGTGAGGTTGATAAGCGTTAATGATTGCCAAGCGATCGCAGTTTTCTGAACTCTCCATAGTCGGATCGAAGTATCCATCTGCCGTAGCTATCTCTAAGTTGGGAAACCTATCTTTGAGGTTCTTAGCTCCCTGTTCAGCTACTCCAGGCTTAGAACCAAGATAGAATACCCGCCATCCTTGGTAAGCTGCCTCAGCTATGAGCGGTTCTATCCAATCTGCGTATGTAACTCGGTGTTCTCGTTTTAAGGGAAGACCCAAAAAGCGCCCAAGCAAAACTAATGCCATACTATCAACATGGGTGTAATCCGCTTTATCGTAAAAAGCTCGCATTTTAGGATCATGATGATAGAGGTAAATGCTATGCAAGTTATGGTTAGCAATTATCCAATGTTTGTTAAGGTTAATAGCTTCAGTAATTAGAGCATTTAACTGAGGTATAGACAAAGCATTAACCGTAATCCCCAACATTCTTAGAGATTGAATGATTTTAGATTCAGCCAATAAGTTTTTCATAAGCATCTACCATGTTTTCTAAACTCAGAATGTCTGTTATCAATCGTGAAAAAATTCAGAGAAGTTAAGTAAAAAATTAAACGAAGACTTCATAAGACGGTAAGTAAGACACTAATTTTCTATTAGATATCTTAGATATGATAAAATTATCAGATTCAGCAATAGAGCAACTTTATATTTGCGATTGCTCTGCTATAATTCGCTGTTTTTGGATTGCTCCTGCTATCTTGAAGGCGAAACCTTCGATCTGGTTGTAAATAGAGAGAGGTAACAACTGAAGCAAATAAGCCGCAGCTAAAGTTGAATATGTGCGTTGTGGTTCTTCTATCAGAATCCGCCAATCAGTGGCTATTGCTTGGTGAGACATTTTTATTGCCAGATCTCTCGATTTTTGTGTGATAGCCCTTCGCGCTATATGCCTTTGATAAACAGCTTTAGCTCTACTACCCCAGAGATCGACAATCTCTGGAGCATAAGAGTGCGTCTTTTCAAGTACCTTTTCTATAGCGTCTAACTGTTTGAGCATATTAGCCGAAAGGCTTTGTGAGGTGACTCGATAAAGAGTCAAAACTTGAGGGATACCCTCTATTTTCCATCCCGCCTGAATTGCAATCCTTAGCCAGCAATCAAAGTCAGTAGCGTCGGCATTTGAATGGCGCAGTCGTTCATCGAAATAAAAGTCTTCCACAGTTCCATGCAAGTTATCTTGGAATCTAATTGCTGCAAATGCTTCGCGTCGTATTATCCCTGCTGAACCATTACCAATAGGATTACGACACAGTAAATAGGCTGGAGTGATATCTCGGAACTTAGGTTTCTGATAAGTACCTAAGGGTTCACCATCTTCATTGATAAAAGCAGAATAGCTGAAACTAACGCCTACATCGCGAGAATTATTGAGATGATTGACGTGTTTTTCTACTTTTTCTGGTAGCCAAATGTCATCAGCATCTAGAAATCCTATGTATTTTCCTTGAGCATGACGAATTCCTGTATTTCTAGCTCCAGGAAGTCCACGATTTTTTTGACGAATAATTTTTATCCTAGAATCAGTGAACTTTTGACATATTTCTATACTTTTATCAAGAGAACCATCATCAACAATCAAAATTTCTATATTTTCATATGTTTGTTGCAAAGCTGACTGAACTGCATCAGATACATATCTTTCTGCGCCATAAACTGGAATAACAATAGATACCTTATTCATAAAAATGTTTTCTCCTCATATTTGATTTAAGTATTTCTTAAATTCACTGGTAGTTTAATAAGTAAGAGAGAAATAGTTACATATAGAACCCAAAAAATACTATTTTGTACTAAAAGAGTGTTTTCAGTTAGATTTGCTAAAACAATGTATGTAAAATACACCAATGGAAAAATACTCACCGACGTTTTGCTTTGGCGAATCCAGGCTAATCCATTAATCAAATTTTTCCAAAATCCAATCAAAAATATCAACACTCCTAATAAGCCTAAATCAAGCCAGAGATCCAAAACCCCATTATGAGAGTTTGGAGAAATCCAGCCTATTATGTACCAAACATCAACAGACTCACCTGTCCAATCAGTAGACCAAAATCCACTGTATCCATAACCTAGCCAAGGACGTTGCTGAATCTTGTTCACAACAGCCGGCCACAAATCTGTACGACCAGTAAGTGTTGCATTTTTACCGAGTAACCCCATGAAGTTATCCAGGTTGCTAATCAATAATATATAAAAGCTTCCACTTACTATTGTTATGGCAATAAGAGTAGGAACCATTATTTCATAACGCTGTCGAAAAGTTCGGTATATATGAATTGCAGCTACAAGAAATACCAGGTTCGTTAAGGATGTCTTTGAAGTTGATAGTAAGACGAGAACTACTGAAAATAGAAAGCCACATCCTAAAATAAAACGATAATTTTTGCTATCCATAGCTAGGAGAAAAAAAACAATTGCGCTTAGCACCATAGTTCCTCCCAAAGTATTTTTATGTGGATATATCCCCCGCCAAGCTCCTGCATGGATTCCTCCCATAGACCCGTATTGAGGCAGCACCATACCAAAGAAAAAACTTAGGAATATTGCTATACCAAAGACCCAGCTCAGTAAATAAAGTAGCTGTTTTAAGCTGTAACGTGTCGCTAAATAGAATCCGAAAGCAGTTGTTCCAAGCAAAGCTATACCACGGCGTAGTGTCATTTCTGGAGAAAAAGACCATGAAATTGAAATTAAGGCAACCCCTACTAAAACCCAGATAAATTTATCTTTACTGAGCAAATAAATTGTTGTTTTCCATCGCGCGATCAGGAGTAAAAAGCTGATTCCGTAATTGAGAAGAAAAAGAAACCATATCAAAGTATTATCTGGTTGAATTGTAGTTAACTCTCCTTCACTTATTCCTCCTGTAAAAATAACAGATAGAGGACCCGACGTATAATGCAATAAAGACAAAGTAGCAAATATATTTTCGGCAACCACTAATTTTTTTTTCATGACAAAAATTTTATTTCATGTTTATTTAAATAGGCTTGTGCATATGCTGCGGCTGTTTTTTTATAAAAAAATAGCGAATTTGTTGCCTGATATTTTGAGGAAATAACCACATAGCAAAATATAATAAAAAATCAACAGGTCTAGGTTTACCGAACTTGAGAATATCCCATAATAAAAGCAAGAATACTTTCCAACTACCTTCAGAAGAAGCTTGTGGTATTACTTCTATTACAATAAAAGCTGAATAGGCTAGCGGTGTTATTAACTCGCGAACTGAGCGAATCCAATCTAAAGAATATTTCCAGTTGCTAGTACTACTTAGACTATTACGGTTTAGTTGCATCGAACAAACACACAATTCTTCGGGTGCAAACTCAATTCCTACATCTGCTAATTGATTACTTCGCAACAGCCAGTCCCAATCTTCATGTCTGCGTAGATTATTAAAGGGGATTTTTTGTAGCAGCTCTTTTTTCGTTAACAATGTAGGAGTTGCTATAAATTTTTCTCCCATAAATAAAGAGTTACGAACGAAGAGATAATCACTTATATTCTCTGAATTGCTTATCAGCTTTTTAGGCCAAATGAAGTCTCCTTTTGATGACCGAGCAATGAAACGACTAGCGATAATTGGAAAAGCATAGCGTGAATGATTTGCTACTTCCAGTTGACGTTCAATCTTTTGGGGTAGCCATTCATCATCGTCATCCAGAAAGGCGATCCAAGTACCTTTTGCTTCCCTCACACCAGCATTTCTAGCACCTGCAGGTCCGACATTAACTGGCAGTTCTATTACTCTTAACCTAGAATCATTTATTGCTTCAATAACTTGAACTGTGTCTCGGTCGGGTCCATCCACAATTACAATAACCTCAATTGCTTTGTAGGTTTGAGCTAATGCGCTCTTGACTGCGCGACTAACAAGTTGAGGTCTATTTCGTGAAGGAATGACTACACTAACAACTGGTTGAATACTTTCATTTGTTGACACAGTATTTCTCCTGAATATTATTAACAGTAATCTTTGTAAATAAACACTATTTTTTGAAAAAAGCAGAATTTGTTAAGCTAAAACTATTTGATACTCGAACACTCAAAACTTTAACTAATACAGCATATATAAACGTAGCTGTAACTAAAACTGCCAAAAAGTTTAACCCACTTAACTTGAGGAAAGTAAAAACGGGCAGCATTAAAACACTAATAATAATTGGATAACGCATGATGTTCCATAAGTTGAATGAAAATAAACGATTGTAAACAGAATATACAAGCATACTAGTACTACTCAAAGAAATAACTATAGCCATATATGCAGCACCAATTAATTTATACTGTGAAATAAAGAATATGCCTGAAATTCCTCCCAAAATAGTAGTAGAAACAACTTCAAATAAATGAAGTTTTTCGTAGCTATTTGCTATTAAAATATATCCGCAACTTCTTGAAAAAGTAAATGTTAGGAGTGTCAAAGCAACTAAGTCAAAAGGTAATAGCGCTTCTTTAAAAGTAGGATCTTTATAAATAAAGTTCAATAAATCATTGCCTAAAATCAACATTCCAATTATTAAAGGCAAGACAATACATAGTAAAACTTGAATAATTCCTTCTCCGAACTGACGTTGCTTTTCTTTTCCTAACTCTACTAACTTTGACATTTTAGGAAAAGTAGCTAAAAGAATACTATCACAAAGAATATAATAAGGTTGCATTAATTGTTCAATGGCGCCATAAAGCCCAACTAACAATTCACTACCTAAGAGTGATAGGATAAGTATCTGCATTCTACCAGCAATTATTCCTATTGCTTCGAGCGCAAGAAATGTTCGAGAGTTTTTAATGGCCTTCCAAATAAAATCTTGTTTGATTTGCCAGTGAATACCAATTATATTGATCGCCAAACACCATTCAATTATCAAAATTAAAATTTCGGAAATTACCAAGATCGCAGCAAGGCTATCGACTCCATATTTAAGATTTATTGCCCAAATCATTACGAGCAAGCGCAATATATAAATTGGCACGGTCGATAATGCAATCAGGTGCATCTTTTCTTGTGCTTGAAAAATTGCTTCTGTAATATTGGAGAGTGAAAAGGGGATGATAGTCAACCCCATAATGTAACAAATGGTCGAAGTATCAGAACTATAGGGCAGCGCAAAAACTACAGCAACCAGAACCAAATAACCAATGATGCTGAACAATAACTGTAATAAAGTTCCATTGACCAGATAAACTGGTATTTCTTGTAGTTCGCGAGATAATTGCCGTGTAAAAAAACTCTTTAGCCCTTGAGAAGCTATGCTCATGAACATGTAGTAGTAACTGAATGCTAGTAAATACTGCCCTAATGCATGAGCTCCAAGGGTGCGAGCAATAGTTGCTGTTAATACAAAGGTTGCTATACCTTGCGTTAACCTATTGACCAGCATTGAAAGAGAATTTATAACCAGATTGCGTTGTTCTGACATTAGTAATTGATTATTCTGAGATAGGTTAAGCTTGCTGACAACTAATCGAAGAATTAGAGATATTTTGCTTGAACTCGCTCTAGACAAACCTTTAGTTTTTCAGCAACTACTTGGACAACAGGTTCTTTCAACAAACTATGATGTTCTCCAGGAATATGCTCGATCTCTAAGTCTCCAGCTACCATTTCACCCCAACCTAATTCAGAACGATCGGCAAATTGTACAGGCTGTATTTTAGAACGAAAGAGAGTAACTGTTCCTTGTTTTGAGTAAACTTGAGGCACATATTCTTGAGCAGCTTGGAAATTACAGTCAATAACTTTGCCATGTTTGAGAGGTTCAAATAACTGGCTAGATATAAAGTTTTTGTAATTCCCCTTATTCAACTTCCACTGCACCCAATTCTTAATGTATCTCAACCTATCTTTAGGTTTAAGTTGCCAAAGATTACTTAAATGAACCCCGATGAATTTAACAAGCGATCGATTAGATTCCACCAAGTTGGGAGAGCTGGTATCTAATAATACTAGTAAAGCCACCTTCTCTCCTTGATCGTGAAGTTTCCTAGCCATCTCAAATGCAACCAGTCCACCAAACGAATAACCTGTTAATAGATAGGGACCATTGGGCTGAAAGCTGCGTATCTCATTGATATAATGATTCGCCATATCTTCAACCCGGCGAAGAGGCTCTTGTTTGCCATCTAGTCCTTGTGCTTGTAGCCCATAAATAGGTTGCTCGCAATCCAAATAATGTGCTAAAGGATAGTACTCTAGGACGTTACCACCAATCGGATGAATGCAGAATAAAGGTAGTTTCGAGCCATTTGGTTGGATTGGCACAAGTGACGACCAAGTAAGTGAAGATTCTTCCTGCTGGAGAAGACAAGCAAGCTTCTCAATCGTGGGGACTTCAAAAAGAGTAGCTAAAGGAAGGTTTCGACTCCAAGTTTTCTCAATTTCAGCAAACAGGCGTACAGCTATCAGCGAGTTGCCTCCTAATTCAAAGAAGTTGTGTTTCACGCCAATAGGTTGAATACCTAAAACTTTTTCCCAAATTTTTGTTATTTGAATTTCTAATTGATTCCGAGGAGCAACAAAAGTGTTTTCAGATTCTTGCCTACCGTACGTGGGTGCGGGTAGAGCGCGACGGTCTATCTTACCATTTGGCGTTAGAGGTATCGTTTCTAGGATCGTGAAAGATGAAGGCATCATATAATCTGGTAGTTGCCTTTTCAGAAATTCACGTAATTCGCTAGTATTGAGTTTTTGCTTTGATATGGGAACAATGTAAGCTACTAGGTGTTTATTGCCGGGTTCATCTTCTCGTACTATGACCACATTGTCTTGTACGCTAGGATGTTGACTGAGCATGGCTTCAATTTCTGCCAGTTCAATTCTGAAGCCGCGAATCTTCACTTGGTAGTCGCTGCGACCGAGAAATTCAATGTTACCGTTAGGAAGGTAGCGTACTAAATCTCCAGTTCTGTAAAGCCGATCTTCAGTACTGTTCGTAAATAGGTTAGGAACGAATTTCGCAGCAGTTAATTCGGGACGGTTGAAATAGCCCCGCGCTACACCTGCACCTCCAATATAAAGTTCACCAGGTACACCTATAGGTACTAGTTGTAATTGCCGGTCGAGGATGTAAGTTTGAATATTGGCAAGGGGACGACCTATGGGAATTTCTGAAATGGATTGTTGAGTTTCTGGGTTGGCAGCTGGTTCGTAAAATGCTGCACTGACAGTTGTTTCAGTTGGTCCATAGGTATTGATCCATCGACAGCGATCGCCTACTAAATTCCACCAATGCAAATATGCTACTGCTGATGCTTTTTCTCCACCTACAACTACTAAACGCACGCATTTTGGTAACCTTTCACCGAACTCGTGCATTACATGGACTATCTCATGCCATAGAGCTGTAGGTAGATCGAGAATAGTAATCTGCTCTTTTTCGATAAATTCTAGGAGGTTTTTGGTAGAAGTGAGTACTTCTTCATTACGCAGAATTAAACTTGCTCCACTAATCCAGGTCGGAAAGATTTCTTCAACGGATATGTCAAAGCTAATGGAGGCAGATTGCAACACTCGATCGCTTGCTTTTAGTTCAAATAATTCGGCGATCGCTAAGTTGTGGTTAACTAGTCCCTGATGGGTAATCATTACACCCTTGGGCTTACCTGTAGAGCCGGAGGTATACATTACATAAGCTAGATGCTCGGAAGTCATCTCCACAACAGGATTGTCAGAGCTGTGTTGGCAAATTTCCTGCCAATTAGTATCTAGACAAATTACTTTCGCTCCGAGATCTGGCAGAATATCCATTAGCCTTGCCTGAGTTAAAATCGCTAATGGTTGGGAATCTTCCAACATGAATGCCAAACGAGCGCTTGGATAGCTTGGATCCAGAGGAACATAAGCTCCCCCTGCTTTGAGAATCCCCAGAAAACCAACTACCATCTCTAAGGATCGTTCTAGACAAATTCCTACTAGTGTATTATTGCCGACACCCAGTGAAGTTAGGTAATGAGCTAGTTGATTGGCTTTGGCATTCAACTCTGCGTATGTCAAATGTCGATCTTCAAAAACTACAGCAACCCCTTCTGGGTTTTGTACTACCTGTTGCTCAAATAACTGATGGATGCATTTATCTCGGGGATAGTCTGTCTGAGTATTATTAAATTCTACGAGTAGCTGCTGTTGCTCTTGTATAGTTAGGAGAGATAATTCAGAAATGGGCTGTTGTGGATTAGCAACTATACTTGCTAACAAAGCCTGGAAATGCCCGTTCATCCGTTCAACTGTGCCAGAATCAAATAGATTAGCGTTGTATAACCACCTTCCTTTTAATCCATTACTATTTTGTTCTACCATCAAAGCTAGATCGATCTTCGCTGTGTTATCTTCTATTCCCCAAGGACTTGTAGCTAAGCTAGACAGCTCCATGTCTTGTAAAAAAATATTTTCATTAAAGGTGAACGTTACCTGAAACAGAGGTGAATAACTCGGATCTATCTCCAGTTGTAATTCTGTAATTAAAACTGAAAGAGGGACATTTTGATGATTTTGCGCTGACAAAATAACTTCCCGTACTCGCTCTAGCAATTGCTGAAAACTAGGATTTCCAGACAAATCGGTGCGAAGAACTAAAGCATTAAGAAAAGTCAAGTCTATCGACGAATAATTCTGGTTAACAACAGGGGAACCGACTACGATATCTTCCGTACTTGTATAGCGGTAAAGCAAAGTATCAAATGCCGCTAATAAAGTTGTAAATAGGGTGACACCTTCCTGTCTACTCAATGAACTGAGTCCTGTTGTTAGTTTCCGAGACAGCACAAACGATTGAGAACTACCTCGATAAGCTCGATCTATGCGTCGCGATCGATCGGTAGGGAGTGATAACAAAGGTGACACACCTGCTAATTGTTGTTTCCAGTAGGCGAGTGAAGACTGGATAGAAACCGATGGTTCAAAATCTTTTTTAGTAAACATAATACTTTCTCGACCGTGCTTTTTACTCAGTTTTCTATTGCTAATTAGTATCGGTCTGTACAACTCTTTTTAATAAGCGCCTTCTTTTTTCAAAACTACCTGAATTGTTTTGAGTACAATTTCAAAATCCAAACCAAGCGACCAGTTTTCAATGTAGTTGAGATCGAGTTTTATTACTTGGTCAAAATCTAAAATATTAGAACGTCCTGAAACTTGCCAAAGACCTGTAACGCCAGGTAAGACTTCTTGTCGAATAAAATGTTGCTCGGAAAACTTTTCTACATCTCTAATTGGCAAAGGACGGGGACCAACTAAACTCATTTCTCCCAGCAGAACGTTAAACAGTTGTGGTAGTTCATCTAAGCTGTAACGACGGAGAAATTTGCCAATGCGAGTAATGCGAGGATCGTCTTTTATTTTAAATAAAATTCCATCTTTTGTATCGTTTAAAGTTTCTAAATCTTTTTGTAATTTTTCCGCATCAGTCTTCATGGTACGAAACTTCCACACTTGAAATGGTTTTCCATGTAGACCTATACGAGTTTGCTTAAAAAATATTGAACCAGGAGAATCTAGTTTGATAGCTATAGCGATCGCTATGTAGATGGGAAAGGTGAAAGTAATAAATAAAGCAGCAGCGATAAAATCCATGATTCGCTTCAGCCAGAAATCTTTTCCTGTAATTACCGGACAGTCAAAACTCAGACAGGTCATTCCTCCAATCTTTTTAAACTCGATATCTCTATAAATTGGTTTTAACTCCATCGGTAAAATATGCAGTGTTATCCCAGACGCTTGAAACAGCCAGCGTAAAAACATTCTGTTTTTAATTGCATCCCAAGATATAAAGACTTCTGTTACACCTAATTTATTCAACTGTTCTAATGTCTCTCGGCGCGAATATCTATCTAATGCTGTAGGACTTGCCATCCCACGTATAATGTAACGATTCTCTTCCTTGATAGTCGTAAGGCATTGTTCGTAATTCTCAGGGCTACAAATCACAAAAACTGAATCGCGATCTAGAATTTTCTGTTGATGAAGATGGTCAAAAAAGAAAGTAATGGCTAATCTTCCAGTGCAAACAAACAATATGCTCGCCAATAAAGATAATATCAATGTCGAACGAGTAATATCAAAAACTGATTGGGATATCAAGCCAAATAATAGCAGCAATCCATGAGCAAAAACTAGCGTTTTACTAATGCTTAAATATTGAAAATGTTTTTTTCCTAACTGATAAGAACCTTGAAGAGCTAGTGCTGCTATTTGAACAGTAACAGCGATTACTATCATCTGCAAAGAATTGCTCTGTGTATAGTCAGAAAAATTCCGAGAAGCATAATTTTCAGATATGATCCAAGCAAAAAGTAGAAGAGTATAGTCGGTCGCCACCATTGCAATCAATCGCAGCCACCACGAACCTTTCCTGATCTTGGCAAATACAGGTTCGCGTAAATCTAGAGAACCTTGATTTAAGAAAGCCGTAGACATGCTTTTTTGACCTCAAAATTTTCGATAAATGCTGTACTAAGATTTAAGATTTTACGAAGCTTGGGTAGAGATGCATCCAGTAGATGGGAGAGTATAAATTGTTACAAAGCACGAGCGAATCGATCGCTTGTAGGTGCTTTCAATCATTCTCCAACCGATGAGTTTCAAGGTTAAGTAAAATTGCCAACGCCCTTAACTAGCTAACAATTGAAGGTGAGACTTAGAGGTGAGACTTAGACACATATTCATTACTTGTTGCTCGGTGCTTGTGGCTCTGTACGCTACTTATAACAGTATGCAAACCGACTGTTAGCGATCGCGTTCAGGAATATGTATGACTTGATGTATGAGTTGTATGATTTCTGCTCAAACAATAGAAACAGGATGTACGATCGCACTCATCCGGCAGCATTAGGAAAGCTACCAACCTAACTTTTGGCACGAATGGTTTAGCATAAAAGCAAGTGGGACTCCAAAGGTTTGTTAATGGTTCGCGCCCAACCTTCACTAGAATTTATTCCTCCAGCTTTCAATCCCTTGGTTCTGCGGGGAACTCAACTGCTGTTACCTATCCTGTTGCGATCGCAAACAGCGATTACTCACATTCAAGCAGAGAACACAGAAGTTTTAGTCGATCTTTATCGCGCTTTTGGGGCTGGTAAAACTCGTTTTATCATGGCGTTCCGGCATCCCAGCCCTGACGATCCATTTTGTATGGCGTACTTACTGCATCGTCTCGTACCACGGGTAGCACGCCAACAGCAAATATCGCTACCACATCCAATTCACGCACATTTTCTTTACGATCGCGGTATTCCCTTGTGGGCGGGAGCGCATGTCAGTTGGTTGTTTTCCAACTTGGGTGGCATTCCCATTCATCGAGGCAAAGTCGATCGGCTAGGGTTGCGAACAGCGCGAAATCTGTTAATCAACGGCAGCTTTCCTATGGCAGTAGCTCCAGAAGGAGCCACTAACGGACACGGTGAAATAGTTAGTCCTTTGGAACCTGGCATTGCTCAGTTAGGATTTTGGGGCGTTGAAGATTTGCTGAATGCCGGACGCGCCGAACAAGTTTTCATCGTACCAATTGGAATTAGGTATTCCTACGTTCAACCTGTTTGGCAACCTTTAGAAAAGCTATTGAGCAAATTGGAAGCAGATAGTGGTTTGAAGCAAGAGGGGGAAAAAGAAAAAATTGCCTCAACAGATGAAGCCTTGCTCTACCAACGTCTTTATCGATTGGGCGAACACCTGCTGTCCTTGATGGAAGAATTTTATACTCGGTTTTACCGTCAAACATTACCAATTTCAGTTAATGCAATTGCTGCCGATGCAGTGACAGCAGAAAATACTTCAGGATTAAAACGACCTAATTCCGAACGGGACTTTGCAGCGCGATTGCAAGCACTCATGGATGCGGCATTGCAAGTAGCAGAACAGTATTTCCACTTCCAACCTCAAGGTAGTGCGATCGAACGCTGTCGTCGTTTGGAACAAGCGGGCTGGGATTGGATTTATCGAGAAGATATTAAGCAAATAGAAGCCCTGTCTCCTGTAGAGCGAGGATTAGCCGATCGCATTGCCCAGGAAGCTAGCCTGAGCATGTGGCATATGCGACTTGTTGAAAATTTTGTTGCCGTCACGGGCAAGTACGTTCGGGAGAAACCGACGATGGAGCGGTTTGCTGAAACAACTTTGTTGCTGTGGGAAACAATTGCCCGAATAAAAGGTAGCAGTACCGTGCGCCGTCCTCGACTGGGCAAGCAATCAGTCCAAATGACGGTAGGCGAACCAATTTCAGTTTCAGATCGCTGGCAAATATATCAAGCCAGTCGTCGCAGCGCCAAGCAAGCTATTACAGATCTGACAAGAGATCTGCAAACTGCTTTAGAACAAACGATCTAACCTGCCGCTTAAATTTCCTCAAGGCGATCGCTCCTTCAATTTTTACTTTTTATGTCAACCCAAGTTATCTCTGAAAAATCTCGATAATTTAAAGATAGATCTCTTCTAAAGTCAACGAGGAGGAGATGGCACGAGACTCGCATTCTAATTTTAGGAATTCTAATTTTTGGGAGAAATATGTCCGAGCAACTCTAAGCCCGGTCATGCAAAATCCTAGACTGACACCAAAAATTTTATTTCTTTTGGCTGTAGTACCGTTTACCGTTGTTATCCTCGTGTGGGTGTTGACTCTGCTTGAGCAATAGAATCAGGGAAATTACGAGCTTGGTTGGAGGCGATCGCCATGATGGGATTGGGACTATTTTGGTTTTTTGTGTTCTGCTTTATTATTTTGATGGGCTTAGCTCTTTTAGCAGAAGTATTATTCTATAACGAAGAGCAGCACTTTTGATCGCAAGTCTAGGCGTTATTCTCCCTGTTTAAAACAGGGGTTTAAAACCTTTGACCAACAACAGAGAAGCTGCGGAAATTTCTTTGACTGCCTGTAGAAAACGGTGTTGCAAAGATCGCTTCTACTTGTGGAATTAATTCCTCCCACTCAATCGGCTTATGAACTATCCCACTCACTAATTTCTGACATTCAGCCGAAATAGAATCGCGACGACTAGGTGCAACTAGAATAACTGGTATGCGATCGCTGCGAGGATTTTGACGCATATGGCGCACAATTTCCATGCCATCGATTCCTGGCATCATTAGATCGAGTAACACTAGGTCAGGCTTTGCTCGTTCTATCTGGGCGATCGCTGCTGCTCCCGAGTTTGCAAGCATCACTTCATAGCCTTCAGTCTCCAGAATAACCTGGAGTAACAAGGCGTGGTCGTAAACGTCATCGCAGACCAGAATCCTTTTAGTACCGTTCTTTCCAAAACGAGTAGATAAGTCCATCAGATGAAAATCTAGATAAATTTAATTTGTTAAAAACAGGCTTTGTTAAAACTACAGTCTTTGATATTTAAATTCCGCTACGATTCAATAGTTATAATTACTTACCAACAAAACTTAATATACCTCTTGCCCCAGAGCGATCGGTGTATAAATTAAGATTTTTTTAATAGTAGAGCGATACAGCACTGTACAAAAAAAATAAGTTCGCAGGTGCGAACTTATCAACCCTCACTCATCTGACTTTTTTAATTCTTTGCTCCCAGGGGGGGCTGTTTTTCCTATCTCAAATTAGACTCTACATAAGTTTTCCGAGGGCTACGCGCTCCAACAACAGCACCAATCAGCGAGGCGATTAAACCCAGTAACGAACCAAATACGAACCACCACAAGCTTCTAGCAGTGGCATTAGCAATGTCACGAGCTTGTTCTGCACTGATATTAGGTAGGTTTTGCGGATTAATACCTTGAACTTGGTTAGATATGACTCCAGCCGCATTGGAAGCAGCTGAAGCTGCCAAACCAAAAGCTCCCGTCACTCCAGATGTTACTAGCCAAGAGCTAAGAGCTAAAGTAGTCGCCCAAAGAATTGCACCGTTAAGTAGAGCTGTACTGCGATTCATTGGTCCACAGCCACGAGCTGTCACCCAACCGCCAATTAACAAAGAAATTAACAAACCAATAGCCGACCAAATTCCCACGTTACCAGCGACATCAGCAGCATTTGTTCTTGGTGCGCCAGAACCCGCAATGCTTGTTGCGCCAATCGCTGCAAATAAAGCACTTAAAATTAACTGAGTTGCTATTGCAATTACGATACCTGAAATAATTGGACCCCAGCGAATGCGATCGTGGTAATCGACAACGGGAGTGTTGGTAACGGTGCGTTCAGAAACAGCATCGTTAGGTGGTCTATTGACGTATGCCATACCCTAATTTACTTCCTCAATCCCTTAGAACTTAAATGCCTATTTCTTGTTGTGTGAGAGGGATGTATTATTAAATTTAAATTGAAGCTTACAACTTTGTTATCTATCAGTAGAAATATCTCAATAGAAGTATTTAGTTTTTCTATCTCCTCAAGATATTTCGATCGGGAAAAAATCTTGTCATCAAAGTTTTCTTATAGATTGCACAGCGCATTTGGAATTGAAAAAACTCAGTATGGGTAGGGTGTGTTACGCGCCTTGCGTCACGCACAAAAACCTATTAGATTGACCCATTCAGCCAGTGATGCGTTACGCGATCGTGCTAACGCATCCTACGTAAATTTCAAAAACTAAATCTGAGTCCTATATCTTGAGTCAGTCAATAAATCCCCTCCAGTCTACGGAGACACGTAAAGTTTGATTCCCCACTTCAGTACGTATTTTGATTGATACGGTAGCAGTTACTACTTCTATCGCTGGCAGGATGGCTGACCCGAATTAGTGCATCATGATGAACGAGATATAGCAGTTACGTTGTTGAAACAATCTGTTTGTAAATAGTCTTACAAACATGGCTCGAACAAGAATTTTTCCAACAGCGCGAATTTACAAAACTGCTATATCCCTCGGCACAGTCTAGCTAGATCGGGAGAAACAGAAAGTCTATGGAAAAAATCTACCCGCGCCGGAAGTGGACGCAGATAATGGCACTAATATTATCGGCATTGCTGACACTTCCACTTCTTAACGCCTGTGGTGGCAATCGGAACACGTCTGCACCTCCGCCTCCTGTTGCAGATAATGTTGGTAGAACGCAAACTTATCCTTCAAACCAGCCTCAAGCAAGAAAGGGGCTGTCTACGGGACAAAAAATTGCGATTTTGGGTGGAGCGGCTGCACTCTACTACATCTACAATCAGCATAAAAATAGGAAAGGACAAGGACCCCAAGGACAATACTACCTCTCCAAAAACGGGCGGATTTATTATCGCGATGCTCAAGGTCGTCCTCATTGGGTCACGCCGCCACCAGAGGGAATTCGAGTTCCAGAATCGGAAGCGCGGCAGTACCGAGATTTCCAAGGATACAACAACAGATCGACAGGTCGCGACTTGACCGACTTGCAGCCAGCGCCAGCATTGTGACACTCGCGGCAGCAAAGATATAGAACAGCAAGTGAAATAAAACAGTAGGAAGGAAAAATGAACTTTTTACAAAACATGTTTGGCGGTCAGGATGGAGAGCGAGACTACAGAGACTTTGTGAATCGATACGAACAAGGTTTACCGCACGAAGGCTATTCAGACGACGAAGTTTATAACCGATATCAACAAGTATCCAGACACGTACCCCCTGATATTTATCAAGAGTCCGCACAAGAAGCCTTTAGCCGCATGTCTCCACAAGAGCGGATGCAGTTTGGTCAATATCTTCAGCAGCAGGCGCGGGGGCAAAACTACGATTTTCCCGACCTCAACCAAGATGGCATAGACGATCGCCTCCAAGACCCCAACTATCTCGCCCGCGCCACGGGTAATATTCATCAGCAACAACCAGACCTACTCGGTCAGCTAATGGGTGGTGCTTCGGGAGCTATGATGGGTGGTCAAAGAGGTGGTAACTTATTTAGCAATCCCTTAGCAAAAGCAGCGATGGCTGGGATTGCAGCTATTGCTGCCAAGAAGATGATGGGTGGTGGTAGATCGGCAGATTACGGGCAGTACGGCAATGTCCGCCCTGCTAGTGAAGACCCCTACGGCGACCCTGCCGATTACGGGCAGTACGGCAATATCCGTCCCGCCAGCGAAGACCCCTACGGCGACCCTGCCGATCGCCGAGGTCTGTGGTAACATATCATGTCCGTTCAAATAGCCACATCATCGTAGGGGCGGGTTTTCACAGAGATTTTCATACATAGTACGAAATATCTCAACAAACCCGCCCTTACAGAATTTACGGTCAATTAACCGGATATGAGATAACAAGCCAAATTTTAGATAATCGAGTAGATGGCGATCGCTTCTTCAGTTGTTGCTGAGGGCGATCGCATCATATTTTCTCCCTTTTGTATTGTTAAAGCCGCTATACATGACGTATTTTTCTCCAAACTACCAACCATCTACTACAAGCGGTTTTTGCTCCTCGAGCAGTTTTTGTAGTAGCTGAATACCTGTCGGAGTCCAATAGTACCTTTTTCTAGCATCGGTGTGATAGTGAATTTCGATCGCAAAGTCAGAGGCATGTTTGGCTTTGGTCTTGGTCAGCCATTCTGGTGAAACCCCTAGACGACGGCTAACTTCTTTGGTTGGTAAAGAGTTTGCCGGAATACCAGATAATTTTTTTTGTGACTTCAGACAGCGTAATTGCTCGATTCCTGCTTCCATCCAATGTACGACTCCCGCTGCATCCTTGTAGTAGTGGGTGTCAGTTAAGAATCGATCTGGATGCTGATATCGTTGAGCGTGACACCAACTCAAAGAACACCCCAGTTGGGCGGCGACTTGGGCAGTCGTTTGGGTTTTTGGCTGGGGCGGTTGTAACTGGACGAAGGTTTGAGCGCGATTGGTTCCAGGAACAGATGGATTTGCCAAAGTTGATACAGAAGTAACGCAACTCAAGTCAGAAATTTTGCTTCCTTCTTGTCCTCTGCTGTGTGTATCGATGATTTTTGGTTGAGGAATGACAGGGTTTGTTGGAATTTGAACTCGATCGATTTGTTTCAATCGATTGAATATAGCTGCGATCGCCTGTACAGTTGTTGACTTCAAGTTTTGCGATTGTAAGGCTAAATTCCTCAGCGCTGAATGACAGGTTTTCAATACATTATCTTTTGTATTACTTATCCAGTTTAGAACTATCTCAGTTTTTTGCTTTGCCCAAGTTACAAACTGAGTAGGAGTTAATGAGATTTTTGTGCTATTAGTACGAATTGAACTAACTGGTTTGATGTATTTTGTATAGTCTGACTTAAGCGATCGCGGGTCCCATCCTCCTATCTTTTTTGGAGATGCAGCGAAAGATTGAATTGGTTGAATTTCACTTGGAAGCGCAGTTATTTTGACTACTGGCTCCGAGCGATCTGCTGCTTGCACTTCAGGACATTCTCCTATAGACTCGTGTTTTAAGTCTGTTGCTAACGAAGGGCGATCGCTCACCTTAGCCACTTCAGGAGATTTTCTCATAGCCCCCTGTTCTAAGTTTGTTGCAACTAGATCGCTCGCCTGACCAACTCCAGAAAATGCTCTCATAGCCCCCCTTTTTAAGGGGAGCCACTTGCGTGCGGAGGTGTCCCCGCTACCGCAAAGTGGCGTGGGTTGGGGGGATCTTTCCTTCAACCAAGAAACAATCGAATTGAGCAGTTGATGAGAACTAGAATGTCGCTCGACGGAATTCGGATGATGCGATTCTACCCACTGTTCCTGAGAGAGAACTGTTGCTAAACCAGGGATATTTCTAAACTCTTTTAATCGGCAAATCTGTTTCATCTTTCTTGCCAACTCTGGAATCGGATCGCAGAGTTGAGCTAGAGATTTGAAGATATCTGCTGTATCGGGATTTTGAAAATCTGTCCGTGAAAATAGCAATCCTTCTCTAGCATCTAGTTGATAAACTTCCCATAATTTTTTATCTTCTGCCAGAGCCAAAATAGACAAATAAATTACTAGCTGAGGAAAGAAATCAATTTCCAAACATCTTTTCTCTAAAGATTTTCTCAAAGGATGTTGGTAGTCAGACAATCCTTTAATATTATCATCAACTGCATGGCGATCTTCTGAAAAGTAAAGGCTGTCATAATCAATAAGTTTGAGCGCCAACTGTGGAAAAGATTTAACTACCAAAACATTACCATGTTGCAAATCGCCGTGAGCAATACCAGCGTCATATAAGTTCTTACACAATTCCCGCCATCGCTCTGCCAAAGAGAGTAAAACATTTCTTTTGCCTAGGTTTGCTTTAATAAACTTTTTTAAATTTTTCCCTTCTACCCATTCCATTTTCAGAATCGGATAGCAATCACCTTGAACTCTAATTCCTGCTTCTAAAAAGGTAGAATCTACAAAATAACTTCGACAGGAACTATTTTTTAATCGGATTAAAGCCTGTTTATAGTGATTTTTGACCTCGAAATTACTCCGGTAGAAACATCTCACTGCCCAAAGTTTGTGAGGCGATGAAGTTTCAAATTTAAAAGCAATGGCGAAACTTCCAGCAGCCGACCAAATATCTTTAGTACCATCAGGCTTAATTCTTTCTACTGCTTTTCCCGCGACCAAGCTTGCATCCAAATCGCGCTCAATTTTGGTTTGAGGATCTTTTTTACGAAAAGCAAACTGAGGATTGCGAATTGCGCTACAGTATTCGGAACGACTGGGATATTTCATAAATCAGTTATCAGTTGTCAGTTATCAGTTATCAGTGACTAGTGGCTGGTGACTAGTGACTAGATGAAGAATTCTACTACTAAAAACTAGCGACTAGCCACTAACCACTAACTACTAGCGACTAGCCACCAACCACTAGCCACTACTCACTCTTATTACTACTAATGTCGTGTCATCGTTTTTAATCAGTTTTTGTTGTCTGAGTTTGTTAATAAAGCCAGCGAAATCATGTTGATTTTGAAAATAAAACATCTTTTTCCAGTCTTCCCCTTGGGCTTCGTAATCTGCTAAAAACCACTGAGACAAGGCATCTGTTGCTAGTAAAAAAATATCTCCGCACTCGTACCATCCTGCGGTAAACTGAGGCGGAAATGAGGCGTATTCTGGTAAACTCTCAAAACAGAGTGTTGTGCCTTTAAACTCTCGTGCAGCGGTCAGAGGAAAAGTGAGAAGATTGCCAGTCTCCTGCTCTAGTTTAAATAAACAAGTATCTCCTACGGCGACAGCTTGCCATTGACTTTTGGTATAAGGCTCTAAGTTTTGTAGCTCTAAGTTTTGTAGTTGTAACCCCAAAAAAGTAGCTGAGCCGCGATTCTTGATGTCCGAACCTCCTTGCCACCATTTACGATTAGGAGATTGAAGTTTGCTCAAGTAATATTGTCGCCAGATTTCTTGCGATGGCTGCAACCATTCCTCGTGCGATCGCCGGATGCTCTCAATCGGGTTTTCTGCTACATGGCAAAAAGATTTGACGAGAATTTCCGCCCATTTTTGCGGGTATAACGAAGTACTAGCCCCGTCTGCTAGAGCTACTAAACTACCATCGGGGCTATTCTCAAAGCGATCTTGAATGTTTTGTTCTAGTTCGCCAACTTTAGGAAGAGAGAAATAGCGGATTTCATAAGACATTGAATTTAGGTAGACAATCTACCCGCGAAATTCTGCTTTTGTTCCTATTTCTAATAGTTGAATCAGGGTTTCGAGTTTGGCATTATACACAAAACCTTTGGCGTATGGAGTTGGATTTAATCCAGATGCCGCAGCTCGTTCGAGCATATTTGGGGGTAATTCGCTAGAAGTTTCAAATAAAAATTGAGCGTAACTATCTCCCTTGGGTAACTGAGTGGGAGCAGCGGGAAGGACGACTTCTTGTGCTGCATTACCAGAGATATGAGCGTTGAGTAACAAAGTCTTGCCATCCTCCGTTTCTAGTCCAGCCAGTGCTTCAGCTGCTTTGCGAGTTGTGGGTAAGGAGTCGGCTTCACCATCGGTAATATTAATCACAACCGGGGGAAAGCTGGAAGGATGCGTTTCAATCCAGTCTTGGACTAACTGATGTGCCATCTCGAATGCTTCTGTCATGGGAGTTTCTCCCACCGCCGCAGGTTCGATCCAGATCGGAAATTGGTCGTCGATTTCTACTAATCCGCCTGCTCCATCCGATACTTTTCTTTTTATCGTTTCGACTCGCAAGCAATTTTCGGTGAGTTCTTGAATGCTGACGACTGGCTTCGCGGCTAATGCTCCCGAAAAAGCATTGACGGCTGCATCTTTGAGCTTGCCATAGCCCAATACTGAGATGTCACAGCTATTCTTGATATCCTCGCCATCGGTACAGGCTAAAACTGTCTCGCGCAATACCCGATTTACAGCCTTAGCACATTCTTTCGATTTAGTGCCTGCGGAACCAAACGGATAACACATAGAAAAAGATTGATCGATCAGGATGACTAGGTATCCTGGCGTAGCGCGACTAATTTCTTGAATATAAGACATAGCAGTTAAGTCCCAAAGATTTGTGGGAGCGATTATACAAAATCCCCGCACTTGACTAAATGACTGACTGCGCCTGGTAGATTAGTGTTGGCGATCTAAAGTCTGTTTTTGGCGATCGCAAAGTTTTAAAGTTGTATTGCCAATAATTAACAACTCAATTACATATATTCACAGGAAACTCACTCTATGCAAAAAATTCGCATCGGTAACGGCTACGACATCCACCAACTCACTACAGAACGCCGTCTGATTCTGGGAGGGGTGGAAATTCCGCACGAACTGGGATTATTGGGACATAGCGATGCTGACGTACTCACCCATGCGATTATGGATGCCATGCTGGGAGCGCTAAGCCTGGGAGATATTGGCTTGTATTTCCCCCCATCCGATCCGCAATGGAAGGGTGCAGATAGTTTGGTACTGCTGAGTAAAGTCAATCAACTGATTCAAGAACGGGGTTGGCAAATCGGTAATATCGATTCCGTCGTCGTGGCAGAACGTCCGAAACTAAAACCGTATATTACAGCTATGCGCGATCGCCTTGCCACCGTCTTGCAAGTGCAGCCAGAACAAATCGGGATCAAAGCAACTACCAACGAAAAATTAGGTCCCGAAGGACGCGAAGAAGGGATCTGCGCCTATGCTGTTGCTTTATTAGTGCAGTAATTGTCATTGGTCATTGGTAGTTGGTAGTTGGTAGTTGGTAGTTGCTCCTCTGCTCCTGAAGCCCCTCTGCCCCTCTGCTCCCTACTCCCTACTTACTGATAACTGATAACTGATAACTGTCAACTGTTAACTGATAACTGATAACTGATAACTGTCAACTGTTAACTGTCAACGCTCCACCACAACTAGAACCACTTCCAGCCGTGCAGCCGTAACAATAAGGTACGGTTTGAATTTCATCAATAACATCTAAAGTTCCTGCTGCCAAAATTTTCGCTACTGTTAAAGTTTCCCCCGCGCGAGTTTTGGCTGGCAAATTCATCATTTGATTAAAATCACAGTCGTAGATCTTACCTAAATAATCTACAGAAAGTTCATCCCGACACATTAAGTGTTCTACTGTGTTCGGATTAAAATTAGCTTCTAGAAATTCTAAGTATGGAGCATAAAGTTTCTTTCGTTGTAGATACGCTAGCGTACGTCCTACTGGTAAGTTAGTTATTGTAAATAAGTTATTGAATGTAATTCCAAAATGTTCTTGCAAAAAGATTTTATAATCCTTTTCTAGCTTCTGTTGGTCGGGAGTCAGAGAGAAGCGATCGCTGACTGGTAGCTGAGGATTGTATACCAAGTCGAGAATTAATTCAGGCTCTTTACCATAACCTAAGCGATTGAGAGCCTGTATTGCTTTTACAGATGCATCAAAAACTCCTTTGCCCCGCATTTTATCCACATTTGTCGCCATATAGCAGGGGAGTGAAGCAACGATTCTCGTTTGATGTCGAGTGCAATATTCTGGCAAGTCTTCAAAACCAGGTTCAAAGTAAATCGTTAAATTAGATCTAACAATAACTTGCTTACCATGTTGGTGTGCGGCTTCAACTATAGGTTTAAAACCGTAATTCATTTCTGGCGCGCCACCAGTTAAATCGACAATTTGAATTTCGGGAAAACGTTCAATGACTTGAATTAGTTGGTCGCAAATTTCTGGTGACAGTTCCTCTGTTCGTTTTGGACTTGCTTCAACATGGCAATGAGTGCAAGCCAGGTTACAGCGTTTACCTAAATTTATTTGTAAAACTTTGATTTGACTTTTAGTTAAAGGCGTTTTTAATTTACGAGCGAAAGGTGTAATTGATGTTTGAATCATGATTTGACAAGTACTTTTCTTTTGCGATCGATAGTTAATGGTCAATTTCCGATTCATCTCAACCATCAACCATCAACCATTAACTATTAACTATTAACTAACAACATCCGCCCCCAGTATAGTGCCAAGTCGAATTAGTTACTATAACTTCACTTGGCATCAAAGCAGCAAGTTTAGCTGCTGTTTTATCGCAGACTGCGGCTGGAATTCCTTGTTGAAGTACATGTCCGGCTGAGTCATCAAAAAAGGGTTCTGTCCCGGCATAAATGGCTGTTTTACCTGTAAAAATACAGGCTCCATCTTCTGGAATTGGTACTTTAAAAGATACGGAATCGAGGCTTTCTAAAAGCAAATTTTCTTCCAGGTTATATGTATGACAATCTAACAAGCGATAGGGACGACGCGCCCGAATTTCAACTTGTCCAAAACCAGCATTTACAATCTTCTGGGTGTACTCATCATATGTAAGTGCGCCCGACAAACACATCGCCCGCAGTCTTTCATCTTGTTGCAGGTGAACTGGAATCGGACGAGTGGCAATTGGATCGCTCATTTGCAAGCGTCCGCCTGGTTTTAGCACTCGCCAAGCTTCTTTTAAAGCAAGAGTTAAATCTGCTGGTTCAAATATATTAAACAGACAGTTCTGCGCTACTACATCCACAGATGCATCTGGCATGGGGAGATTAAAAGCATCACCTGCCCGAATTTCGACAAAACTAGGATCGAACCAAGGATTTTCTGTCACAGCAGCTTGTAGGTTCCGTGTAGCTGCTTCGCGCATGGCTGCAACCGGATCGACAGCAATCACAGCACCAGGACGACGAGAAAAATAAGCAAATTGTAATGCCTCTAAACCGCCGCCAACGCCTACATATAACACTGTCGGTTGGTTGGCTAGTTCAGTAGGGTGAACAGTTGTACCGCAACCGTAGTTCATCTCCTGCATTGCCAGGGGAATTTTGAGTCCAGGTAGTTGCAGGGGACTGCTTTGCACACAGCATAGACCCACTTGGGGTGTTTCTGCGACTTCGGAGTAAAACTTTGCTGTTGTCTCTAAATAACTCATTGTCAGCTGGAGTAAAATGCCGAGATGAATATGGTATATTCTTTGGCACTGTGTTCTACTCTAGCGGATTTTTACTCTCGCGAATCCTCATAAAGAAGTAGCGGTTGACGTTTTGACGCAGCAGAGACGAACTGGCGATCGCCCTGGGGTAGCTAAGGACAATCCGTGTCAAAGCGATCGATTTTTTGTTGCTTGTTCTAAAAAATGACGCACGCCTTCGCTCATCTGTAATAAATTAGGCTCAATTTTTTTACCTAAAAAATCCTCAACCACATGGGCTATAGTCCCAGTCAGAAACCAAGGCACTCCTTTCATCTGATGCGGATCGATACTCATTTCTCCCCGACTCTGAATTAAAGTTGTATCACCCTCAGCAATGAATTGATTCTTCCCGCCACAATGCACGGCTTCTGTGAAAGCATGAGTTTTGATTTGCCATTCCAGCGTCAGCTTTGATTCATCCCAAGTATTGTATTCCGTCCAAGAAAGCATATCTTCGCTGAGAATTGCTCTAGCTGCGGCAGGAATTTCACCACCACCATGCCATTCATTTATGGTGTAAACTTTGCCGTTTTCTTCGCGCCGAGATTTGATTTGAACCGATCGCACGTTATGCATGTAGGGAATGAGATCGTTCAGCTTATCTCGGTATGTAGCGTAGACAAGGTGACATGGGAAAGGAATGCGGGTATCAGCCGAAATATTTGTCATTTAGTTCAATGTTTCTTAAATTCGGTCGTAGCTAATCCTCAAGATTGTAAAAAAGCGATCGCCTTTTTACAATCCGCCAGAGAATTAGTTAACTGAGTATAACCCCTGTTGCAACCTTGCAACTACAAATGTGTCCTCTATGTCCTGTCTCCTGTTTTCCGTCTCCTGTTAACTTTACTTGAATGACTCTAGCTGATCGACTCGCAACCAAATATTCGGAGTTGGTACATGCCCAAATACGACTAAAGCATAGTCACCTTTAACATCTAAAACCTCTCCTTTAGTTTCAAAAATATAGCTGGGAAAGCGAGAATCGCTAGCTTTTGCTTCTAGGCTATTTTCTAGCTGTTCGCGCACGGCACGAACCATATCCCCTCTTTTAATCGCCATATGCTGCTCTTTAAAATCGCTAAACTATATTCTTTTCGCATTTTACAGTTATCAGGGAGCAGGGAGTAGAGAGCAGGGAATTGATATTAATTCCGAATTCCCTCGCCCCTCATTTCTGGCATTGCGGACAGAAGTGAGCCGATCGCCCAGCTAGACGCAGCTTTAGTATGGGAGTATCGCAGATGCGGCAGGGTTTGCCCGCTCGGTTATAAACCCAAGCTACACCGCCATAATTACCGTTAACGCCTTGGACGTTGAGAAAATTACTAAAAGTCGTCCCACCAGCGTTGATACTCGCTTCTAACACTTCAAGAATGGCGGTTTGCAGGCGCGATATTTGTGGCGATCGCAAATCCGCACATAAAGTCTGTGGTTGCACGCCAGCACGGAACAACGCTTCGTCAGCGTAGATGTTACCTATGCCTGCAACGATTGATTGGTCTAATAAAGCATTTTTGATCGGACGACGGCGATCGCGCAATTTTGCCGCAAAATACTCCACAGAAAAATCTGGAGAAAACGGATCGGGACCCAATGTTGCTAATCCCGTCACGACTGATTCAACTGCTCGTTCTGGAGGAACCCACCACATCTGTCCGAAAGTGCGTTGATCGACGAAGCGCAATTCCCAATTCTCAGCAAAAAATAATCGGACTCGCGTATGTTTATGTAAAGGTTCGTCCCGTGGAAGCCATAACAACTGTCCAGTCATTCGTAAGTGGACGCACAACCACGATCGGGAGTCGGTAGGGGCGCACTGCTGTGCGCCCGTACTAGGGAGTCGGGAGTCGGTGGTAACTGGTAACTGGTAACTGGTAACTGTTACTAACTCTGCCAGCAAATACTTCCCGCGTCGATGCCATTGGGCGATCGCTTTTCCCGAGATGCCGTTGAGAAAATCTGTCACAGAAAACGGGTAGGCAATGGTGCGATCGAGCAACACATCCCCACCCGTAATTTCTCGATTCAGGGTGACTTGATTTGCACCCCGTCGAACTGTTTCTACCTCTGGTAGTTCAGGCACGATTTATCGTTTTTCGGTTCCCTGATTGCCACCACCTTCTACCAGTGGATCGCTACTACCGGATTCTTGTACGGCAGCACCTTTAGCTGTAGATTGTCCAGCTTGTCCTGTCTTGCGGATATCTTCCTGAATGGGAGTTTGCTGACCACCAGAAGCCACAGGCGTAGCCTTCTTCGCTTTAGCTTTTGGTTTTTCTATTTCTAGAAGTTCAAAATCAGCAAAGTTGTTAGTATTTACGCCAGCATAGTTCACCTTATCAAAGCGAACGATGACTGGATACTTGATGCCGCTTTTGTCAACAGAAGCAACAAGACCAACATCTTGATACCAGTAGGATTCTCTTCTTAAGATCCGCACTTTAGAACCACGTTCAACCATGAGTATCTTCCCTGTTATAGATAATTGCTAATCGAGCGGGTTAATAGCATCAACATACAATGTTTTGGTAATCTCACAATCAACTGTTAAGTTATCTGAAGGGGTGAGGAGGCGCACTCGCTCCTCACCCCTATTCTTGCCAGCGAACTTGGACGAAGTGAGCAGTGCGTCCGGTTTCGTCGCGAACATCTGCGATCTCAACTATTTCCAAATTGAAGGGGATAGCTGTCGTGACATAGCGCTGTGCTAGCATTCCCAGTTCGGGGGTTAAATTGGCTGCGGCTGTTGCTGCGACTCCTAACCCTAACATCTGCTCGATCGGCGATCGCGGTAGCAGCAGATGCATACCCATGACTAATCCCAAGCCTAGTAACAATCCTACCGACACATTCGTACCGCAACGGGGATGCAAGGCTAAATTCCACTCTCCATTGGTAAGACGCTGAAGGGCTGCCAGCACTGCCCGTTGTAGTTCGATTTTATTCACCTGACCGTAAATGTAAAAGCCTCGTTCAGTAGATAGACCGCCTAACGATTCGTTGTCTTTTTGCTGGGACGAAAAACGAGGATATGGCGATCGCCCTGACTGGCTTAAGAGCCAAACTGTAGCGTGTTCTAGTGCATGAACTTGCCTCAGCGTCAACAGTTCTTTCAACCCAGGAACAAAGGGAAGGTGCTTGACCAAATCCGCGTCTTGGGTAGGCTGAGGAATATTCTCCTCAAAATTGAACCAAGGGATTAACGATTCAAAAACGTTGTCTGGGGCAAAATTGTTCATACCAACACCGCTAGTAGCAGCCCGATCGGAGACTTTTCTCTTAATCTAGCGCTTACTACTTTAAAGCAGTCGAGCCGCGAAATTTCGCGACTCGACTATTGTTAGAAAATTTAATTGCTAGAAAACTTCGCGATCGCCACTCACGGGTAAAGGGCAGCAGTTAACATCGTTAAGACAGACTTTCCCCCACTGTAAAGCCCATCGCACCAAAGATACGCGATTTTCTGTAGCTGTTTTAGTCAAAATATTACTGATGTGATTGTCAACAGTACGCTTGCTAATTTCCAATTTTTCTGCTATTTCCTGATTGGTCAAGCCAGCAGCTACCAAATCGATGATTTGTAGCTCTCTTTCTGACAGGGAAACAGGGTTTTGAGACTCGCCACCAGCCATGAAGTATTTTTTCCTTAGTAGATCTACTCACGCTCCTCTTTCAATTCTAGAGGATTCTTCTAGTGACGATCCTCTATCGTTTTATAAGTTCGACTAGTATTTTTGCTCTATGAGCTGACATTGGCGCAAAAAGATAACTGTAATAAATTTAGTAAAGCTTAATTAAGTAATATTTGTTACTTAAAGAAGAAGTAGTGAGTGGCTAGCGGCTAGTGGCTGGTGGAACCAAATTCTTAGTTTCGGTCTAGTCACTAGTCACCAGTCACTAGTCACTGATAACTGACAACTGTTTCTGTTGTAGGGTATTGGTAAAGTCGTACATTCATTAAATGCTAGCTGGAATGAGTAATTCTCGCGTGCTGTGCTTGGGTGAAATTCTGTTCGATCTCATTGCCGATCAACTAGGGCGATCGCTCGAACAAGTTGAGTCTTGGACACCCTATCCTGGTGGCGCACCTGCTAATGTCGCCTGTGCTTTGGTCAAACTCGGTACAACTTCTAGTTTCATTGGCTGTGTGGGTAAAGACGAACCAGGAAATACCTTAGTCGAGTTACTAAAAACTGTAGGAGTCGATACGACGGGGATTCAACGTCATCCAACAGCACCAACACGGCAAATCTATGTTACCCGCACTGAGTCGGGCGATCGCATTTTTGCAGGGTTTGCCGATTACGACACGGCAGAATTTGCCGATACGCATCTACAAACGTCTGCTTTGCCTGTATCCCTATTTGAGGACGCTGATTTTCTGGTACTGGGAACTTTAGAACTTGCTTATCCCGAGAGTGGTGCTAGCGTCCGCCGCGCTTTACAACTCGCAGACCAATACAACGCCAAAATCTTGTTAGATGTCAACTGGCGACCTGTATTTTGGCAAGATCCCGCTCAGGCTGTCGCGACAATCTTAGAAATCGTACCGCAAGTCGATTTTCTCAAACTTTCCAAAGAAGAAGCACTCTTGCTGTTTCAAACAGCCGATCCAGGGGCGATCGCCTATCGCCTCAATACCGTCGAAGGAGTGCTGATCACGGATGGAGAAAATGGTTGCGCTTATTGTTTGTCAGAAAATGAGGGTAAAGTCCCTAGTTTTTCCGTTCCTGTCGTGGAAACCACTGGTGCGGGTGACAGCTTTGTCGCTGGCTTTGTCCATCAGTTATGTCAACGAGGTATTCACAGCCTTACCGATGCAGCAATTGCCAAACAGGTTGTCACCTATGCTAGTGCGGCAGGGGCGCTGACGACAACCAAACCAGGAGCGATCGCCGCCCAACCCACCGCCGCAGAAGTGGAAGCTTTTTTAACAAGGAATGAGGGGTAAGAGAGTGGTGCTAATTGGTAGTTGGTAGTTGACGGTTGACGGTTGACGGTTGTTTTTTGCTCCCTCAGCTCCCTCAGCTCCCCCAACTCTCTTCCCCTACTCCCCTTCTTCAAGGATTTGGCGCTGACTGGGTATTGCCTGGGGAAGAAGGAGTTGGGAAAGAAGGATTTTGTTGGCTGGTGGGAGCTGGTGCAGTTTGGGGAGCAACACTGCTAGAACCATTGCTAGGAGAAGCATTCATGCCATTGCTAGTACCACTCAAGCCGCTAGGAGCGATCGCGCTTTGGCTGGGAATTGCTGAGGGATTACCGGGAAGGTTTGTCGCGTTGGGATTAGTCCCTGTGGTTCCATTACCGCTATTCGGGCTGAAGGGGTTGAGATAGGTAAAGTTGTTGCCTTTAGCAGGTTCGAGATTAGATAATCGGGACGATGATGAAGATGTAGACGAGCCACCAGCACCACGACTGTAGGCAGTTGATAAATTACTACTACTGCCAGGACTAGCACTATAGGGGCTGTTGCTGATGCTAGTAGGAGACTGGTAACGACCCATTGTCGATTGAGAGTAAGGGTTGTCTACATTATTGGATAAAGAATCGTTCAACGACGCAGGCGATCGCCGCTGATTTGCGACTCTTTCATCTAGCGGATCTGTGGTATCTAGGGAGTTGCTACCACCGCTACCAGAAGAATCGGTACTTCCACCAAAAGCAGAATCGCCGCCTGATGCAGTTCCAGCACTGGTATCTGAAGGGAGATCGATAGGATTTGCGGTGTCAAGGGGTGC
Organism: Scytonema millei VB511283; assembly: GCF_000817735.3. Classification (NCBI taxonomy): domain Bacteria; kingdom Bacillati; phylum Cyanobacteriota; class Cyanophyceae; order Nostocales; family Scytonemataceae; genus Scytonema; species Scytonema millei. Next base: position 143,953 of record NZ_JTJC03000008.1, read on the forward strand.
GGCTTGACTCGGTTCGGTGTTGTCCCCTGAAGGATTTTGTCCGCCGTTGGGATTACCAACAGCACCACCTGTACTCACAGCAGGTGGACGGGATGGCTGTAGCGACAACAAAGGAATGCACAGCAAGACTCCACCACCTAAAACTGCCGCGATCGCCATCACAATTTTTTGCTGCGGACTCAAATAATTATACGTTCTAACTAAATTTCGCAGATTCATTGTAATTTTTCCTGATAACGGTAATTGGTAATGGGTAATTGGTAAGAGGTAAGAGGTAAGAGACAGAATCTTAACTTACGACTTACGACTTACGACTTACGACTTACAAAAACTCTCTCGGATCGGTGACGTAACCTGTCAAGGCGGAAGCAGCAGCTGTGTAGGGGGAAGCGAGATAAATTTGCGCTGACTTATCACCCATGCGACCGGGGAAGTTACGATTAGTCGTAGAAACGCAAACTTCCGGCTTGTTCATCCGCCCGAAAGTATCTTTTGGTCCCCCCAAACAAGCGGCGCAGGAGGGCGCAGCGGGTTCGATACACCCAGCTTGCAAAAAGATTTCTGATAACGACTGCCCTTCGTACTTGATCGTAAATAAGTCGTTGTAGACTTTTTGCGTCGCAGGTACGAGGTATGTGGGTACTTTGACTCGCTGTCCTTTGAGAATATGGGCGGCGTGGATAAAGTCTTCAGTTTTACCCCCCGTGCAGGAACCAATGTACACGCGATCGATCTTGACATCACTGCATTCTCTTGCAAGGGCGCGATTGTCTGGAGAGTGGGGTTGAGCGACAACTGGCTCTAACTGCGAGACATCGTAACGGCGATCGCTGTAGAATTTGGCATCGGAGTCGGTGTAGACTGGCTCGAATGGTTTATCGGTACGGGCGCGGACGTACTCGAAGGTGGTATCATCAGCCGCGATCGTCCCATTTTTACCCCCAGCTTCGATCGCCATATTACACAGGGTCATGCGGTCTTCCATTGTCATGCGGCTGACGGTTTCCCCGGCAAATTCCATCGTCCGATAGTTGGCTCCCGCAACGCTAATATCGCCGATAATTTGCAAAATCAGGTCTTTCGCCAATAAGTAATTGGGCATTTCACCATCGAGGACGAATCGCATCGTGGCAGGAACTTTAATCAGTAACTTGCCCGTACCCATAATAAATGCTGCATCGGTGTTACCAATTCCAGTGGCAAATTGACCGAAAGCGCCAGCATTGCAAGTATGAGAGTCAGTCCCAAATAAAACTTCCCCGGGGCGGGTATGCCCTTCTTGGGCGAGGGCAATGTGACAGACCCCTTTATAATCTGGATTAGCTTTAAAATTGCCGCGATCGGTGATGTCGTAGAAGTATTTAATCCCCTGTTCTTGAGCGAAATCGCGTAGAATATCTACGTTGCGATTGGCGCGTTCGTCGGCGGTAAAGATGTAGTGGTCTGGGATGAGGACGATCTTTTCAGGGTTCCATACTTTTGTATCCGCACCAAACTCGCGCTTGAAGACACCGATTGTTCCAGGTCCGCAAACATCGTGTGTCATCAACAAGTCAACATCCACCCAGATATTTTCCCCTGGTTCGACCGCGTTTCGACCGGAGGCTTTAGCTAAGATTTTTTCTGTCAGGGTCATCCCCATAGCGATCGCATTCCTCTCTTCCGACACATATCTACAGGATCTATGCTACTTCGCGATCGGCGGTTGCGTTTTAAAGATACAGCAAAAAGATACAGCCAAAGGTCTTGCTTGGTTGCAAATACAGTGGAATTTCTGGTTGTTGCTGATGGAGATTAATGCCCCCTTTATAAGGGGGTTGGGGGATCTACATAGATTGTTATGGATTGTTTACGGATGCAAAAATTCCACATGCTCCCCAGGGTGCGCTTGCAATTCTGCGATCGTTCCCTGAGCAGACATTCTTCCCTGACGCAGAAAGATCGCCCAGTCAGCTAAATGAATCACGCGAGGACGATGGCTGATCAAAATTGTGGTTTTGCCACGACGATGGTAGAGCAACTGATTTAATACTTGCGATTCACTTGCCGGATCTAACCCTGCTGTGGATTCGTCGAGAATTAAAATGGGTGGATTGTTAACAATAGCACGGGCGATCGCCAATCTTTGTCTTTGTCCGCCCGAGAGACTCGCGCCAAATTCACCTAAAACTGTTTGATACTTATCAGATAACTTTGCAATAAACTCATCTGCTTCAGCAATTTCGCACGCTCTGACAATTTGATCGAAGCGAACGTGAGGCATTCCTAACCGAAAGTTTTCAATAATCGAACGACTCCAAAAATGCGGTTCTTGAGGTACTAAAATTACCTGTTGTCGCAGGCAATCTAATGAAATATCTTGAATGTTATATCTGCCAATCCGAATGTTACCCGACTGTGGCTTATATAAACCTGCAATCAGTTTAGCTACCGTGCTTTTACCGCAACCTGACTTACCGATCAACGCTATAACTTGACCTCCAGGAATTGTCAGTAAAAAATCTTGCACGACATCTGTTCTACCAGGATAATGAAACTCAATTTTAGAACAGACAATATCGGCTGTATCGGAAATATCTACCCAAGGTTTTTGCTTTTCATCTTTGATTTCTGGTGGATGGGTAATTACTTCTTGCAAGCGAGAATTAGCTGTCTCGATGCGAGCAAACTCATCGACAAAATCGAGTGAGGAAATGATAAATGTTGCGACATTGCGATTTAAGGTAGTAAAAGCTAGTAGCTGACCGAGACTGAGTTCTTTTCCTATAACCAAAGTACTGCCAAACCAAAGTAGAGCTACTCCACCCACGTCTGCAACTAGCCCAGAAAAGGTATTATTGATAATACCGATTTGCATTGTCCCAAATGCTAGATTCGCTAGTTGACCAAAACGACTTTGAAATTCCTCCCAAAACTGGGGAGCCGCAGCAGTTGTTTTGAGTGTTAGCGCTCCCTTGAATGTTTCTACTAAAATCCCTTGATTTTCTGCTTCCGTAACTAACACTTTACGAGTTTTTTGTTGCAAGCTTGGTAGAAATAAAATTGTAGATAAAGTCATCGCTCCTACTAAAAAAACAGCAAGCAAAGTCAGTTTTTGACTGTACATTAGCATGAAAACAAAGGAGACTATAGCGACAAATAGCTCTCCCGGCAAACTGATAATAGCTCGTGAGAGCAATAAATTTATTTCTTGAATATCTCGCAGTCTACTAACAATTTCTCCACTGCGCCGCGATTCATAGTAAAGTAGGGGCAATCGTAAAATTTGCCGTCCAAATTCTAGAATTAAACCTAGTTCTATTCTCTGAGCAAAATGAGCGATCAAATTGCTTTGTACCAGTGCCAAACCACGCCTGATGAAACTCAGTACGATGACTGCCAGTACTACAGATGTCAGTAGTTGCAGATCGCCCCGAATCAACACGTCATCTGTCAAGATTTGGAGTAGAAACGGAGTTGCTAGAGACAATAAACCAACGGCGAGGGCGCAGCCAAATGCTTCGGCAAGAATGGCACGATATACCCAAAGTCGCTGTATCCACTGTTCAAATCGATTGTCTTGTTCTCCAACTTGAGCGTAAAAGCGGACGGGATCGGGTTCTAGTAGCAGCAAAATCCAATCTGTCCAGCCTTCTAGCAACTCCATACGCGACAGATAACGCATTCCAATCGCCGGATCGGCGATCGTGTATTTTTTCCCCTGCTTGCCATACAAAACCACCCAGTGATTGCCTTTCCAGTGAATAATGGCTGGTAAGGGGAGTTGTTGTAGCTTCCACAAAATTTCTGGAGATGCCCTGACAGAACGAGCATTAAAGCCTAAAGCTTCTGCACCTCTACGCAAACCTAGCAGCGTTGTCCCTTGGGGTCCCGTGCCTACTGCTTCTCTAATACTATTAATTTTCAGCAGTCGTCCGTAGAATTTAGCAATAGCGGCAAGACAAGCAGCGCCGCAATCTTCTTCACTGTGTTGGAGAACAAGCTTTTGTTTCACGTTTTTTGGTTCTACAATTAAGCTGACTATTTCTCAGACAAACAGATGGAAGCGTTTCTGTGAAAATGTCTATAAGAATCTAAAAATTTGTCTGAATTTACTCAAAGCTTTGTTGGCTCAAGACTTAGATATAGCGATTCTATTTGAGTCATGAACCGATCGTTGTGGTGGTTGACTGTTAACAGTTGACAGTTAACCGTTAACCGTTAACCGTCAACCAGCAACATCCCAGATTCACAAATCATTTAGGCTCGCTATAGTGTAATCAACTGTACAAAACCGCGATCGCAAATTAATAAACCTTAATGTCTTGAGAACGAATGCAATACTGCTTAATTATTTGCCTCAATTGCAGGCGGCGATCTTCAATTGTCTGGGAAACTTTAACGATCGCCACGATAAATATTTATTTGAGTTGTAACTCAAATAAAATTGCTATACAGTAGCGATACTTAAGTATTTAGACTTGCAAAAAATATGTTGCAATTTAAACCAAAATTCTTTATGATTTTGCTGCCAATAGCATTTCTGACATAAATTTACCCGAACAAAAATTATTTTTTTCGGAAAAATTAAACTGAAAAATTACAGCTAAAAATCAAGAATTATGAACTTTCAAGTTGGCAATATTTGGAGTGAAGAAAATAGCTGACACCCACTCCTATCCGCCTTCTTCTGCCCGATCGAAAACTATTTAAGTACTAGCTAATGCAGTCGGAACCAAATAAAAACAGTGTCTTGCGTTTAGTCCGTCAGGACATACCCAAGAACCCACCAACTGAAGCAAATCCTGCCTTCTTACGTCCAGTTCAGAGTAATGAGTTTCTCCCTCCTGTGAGCCTGTGGACGACTTTAGGTGGATTGTTGCTGCTCGGTACAGTGGGTATAGGGTTAGCTCTGGCGGCTACGATTCATTACAAAGCAATAGTAAAAGCTGCTGCTACTATCCGTCCGGCAGGAGAGACGAGAATAGTCCAAGCCGCGATCGCTGGCTCCATACAACAGATTTTGGTCAAAGAAAACCAATCAGTCAAAAAAGGACAGGCGATCGCAATTATCGATAACGCTCAACTCTTGACAAAACAGCAACAGGTGACGGGCAACATCAAAAATAACGAACTGCAACTGGCTCAAATTGACGCTCAATTACTATCCCTCAAAAGACAGCGTGACTTTGAGTCAGGCTTAATCGGGCGCAATGTTGCTGCGGCTACTGCCCAACTGCAACGCTATCAACGGGAATATCAGGATCGACAAATCACATCCCAAGCTCAAGTGCAAGAAGCAACAGCAGCACTAGAATTATCAAAAGTTGAGATGGAACAGTTCAAGCAACTGGCAAATACAGGAGCGGTGACGCAGTTACAAATTAAAGAAAAAGAACAAGCATTTGCTGCTGCTGAAGCTAAACTCAAAGGAGCTAAAGCCGCGCTAAATCCTACAAGTGCAGCGATCGCAATGGCAACAGAACAAGTTGCCCAAGAGCGAGCCAAAGGCGAGATCTCCCTAGCTAATTTAAACAAAGACCGAGAGGTGTTACGGCAGCGTCGTCTTGCCCTGGAAAATGAAATCGATCGCGCCGCTAGAGAACTACAGCAAATCCAGCACGAGCTGAAAAAAGCCGTTCTCTTCACCCCTGACGCTGGTAAAGTCTTGAAACTGGAGTTACGCAACCCCGGACAAGTCGTAAATATCGGGCAATCGATCGCGCAGATCGCTCCCAGTCAAGCAGCGCTAACAATTAAAGCGCGGGTAGCTGCTCAAGATATCAGTAGTATTCAAATCTGCCAGCAAGCGGCAGTTGCAGACTGTAAAACCGGAAGAGTGCAGTTGCGGATTTCTGCCTATCCTTATCCCGATTACGGTATTTTACGAGGTGCAGTCAGGGCAATTTCTGCCGATGCGATCGTCCCCGAAACTCAGTCACCCAACGCTGCCTTACCTTACTACGAAGTCACGATTCAGCCAGAAAAACCTTATCTAGTCAAAGGCGATCGCTCCTATCCACTCAAACCTGGAATGGAAGTTAACGCAGATATCGTTGCCCAAGAAGAAACCGTGCTGAAATTTTTACTCAGAAAAGCAAGGTTACTGACGAGTTTGTAGTTGTTGGTTGAGGGGTGACGGTTGACGGTTGACAGTGACTAGTGGCTGGTGACTAGTGGCTGGTGACTCAATACATCTCGGTTAGTGAGGCAAAGATCTTGGCGATCCCCCAACCCCCTTAAAAAGGGGGCTTTGTTCCCCCCTTAGAAAGGGGGGTTAGGGGGGATCTTGCCTTAACCGAAAAGTATTGGCTGGTGACTAGTGGAACCAGAATTGCTCCCTATTCCCTACTCCCTACTCCCTACTCCCTGCTCCCTACTCCCTGCTCCCTACCAGAAAGGCTATTTTTAGCAATGTCGCGGACTTTGGCTTTCAAATTGGGTGGAGCGGCTTTTTCTGCTTGTGCAAAGAGGCGATTGGCAGTTTGTCGATCGCCTTGTTCGATGCGGATCAGGGCTTTATTTACCAAAGCTGCAACATTGTCTTTTTCTTGTAAGAGGACGCGATCGTAAGTGGATTCGGCTTTTGGTAGTTGTTCGGTTAGTTTGTAAAGCTGAGCTAAATTCAATTGAAGTTCCAGTCTTTCTGGCTCTTGCCTGACGAGTTTTTCCATTAACGGAATGGCTAAATTTGGCTGTCCTTGTTGGATACGTAGGTTTGCTAGCTCGACTAAAGCATCAAAGTTGCCAGGATCGTTTTGTAGAAGTTGCTCGTAGGCTTGAATTTTGCTGTCTGTATCTAAAGCAGCTTTGGGTGCGATCGCTAGTGGTTTCCCACCCCACAATGAGGTGGCAGCAATTCCTACAACTCCTAAGATACCTATACCTGATAGGATTAGGGGCAAGCTTTTGCTACCGAGCATCTGTTTGAAAATAAACGTTTGCTGAACGGGAGAAAGTAGTTGTTGCTTTAAACCACTGCCCAAATCTTGTTTAGGTTGCGTTTGGTGCAGCCTTTTCAACTCTGAGACTAGCCAGAGAATCGGTGTAGCTGCACCAGTTGGTTTGAGTTGGGGTACGCCTGCAAACGTGACTAGCGGGATGGCAGAGTAAAATTTTTGATAGTTCGCTTTGGCGGCATCTAGACGAGATAGGAGGGGTTGAATTTTTTCCTCAATTTGTAGCAAGCTTAACGGTTCTGGGGCGAGTAAATCGCATTTGGTAAAAACTAGGGCGATCGCGTATTTGATATTATGTTGGTTGACTAAAGAGGCGATCGCTACCACTTGATCGATCGTTTGTGTTAGTTGTGGTAGATAAGCAGCATTGTTTACTAATGCTTCTGCATTAACGAACGCACAGCAGCCGTGAGAACTCAACACGAGTTTTTGATATTTGGGGTTATTAAAGTCGCAAGATTCTCCTGGTAAATCCCACCAACTAAAATCGCAAAGAGTTTTGGTTTTCCACCAACCATGCCGCTTCAAACTAAAGTTGAAATTGGCAATTTTCATTGTGGGTGGCGGATATTGACCTGTTTGTGTAATATAGTTAAGAACTTTCTCAATCTTTTCTTGCTCCTGACCGTTGTGGCTATCAAACCATAATTTCTGTGGGCGTTCTGCTATAAAGCCCGAGTGAAGTTCGATGTAGCTCCCAGCCAAAAACACTGTTTTGCCTACTCCTCTTTGACCGATACTCAATAAATTTAATGTTTTGGTCTTGTTGGCACTGCTAGATTGCTGATTCATGTGCTTTAAGATCGTATGTTTTAGAGTAGTAGCGGTCATGAGGAACTCGGAAGTCATAAGTTAGAAGTTAGAAGTGTATCCTATAACTGAAATTGAACGTGCAGAAGTGAGATATATATATCTTTTTACTATTCACAAATAAATTTAAAAATTAAACATATAATCTTGCTGCTTTAATATTTTAATTTTGGATGATTTTGATTATCGATCGCAAGTCAAAAAAAATCGCGAGGAAAAAATTAGTCCTCGCTTGTTACGAGCTATCAATTACCATGAATGATTGTAAAGATGAAGTCATAGATTTCAATCAAGCTGAAGCTAACTGCAAATTCTCGATACATTCATATTTTTAGATCTGCCAAACCCAAATAGCGCACTCCAACCGGAGTTACCTCAAAGCGGCAAGGCAAAACCTCCAAACCTAATTGCATAGCTTCACGCAACAGTTGACCGTAGACTGGATCGGCAGCATCACCGGGAGCAAACTGCGTACAGTCTCCACGGTTAATAGCATAAAACATGACTGCCCTTGCGTGAGGCAAAAGCGCGCTTAACTCTCGTAAATGCTTTTGTCCCCGGATGGTTTCCGTGTCAGGGAACATAGCTAATCTCTGTTGCGCCCATGTCGTGCTTTTAACTTCAATATAGATCGGGCGATCGCCAGTCAATAAAAAGTCTACGCGGCTTTTACGATCTGCACCATAGGGAACTTCACAGCGAATTTGGCTATAGCTACCGAGTTCGGGAAACAGTTGTTGTGCCAGCGCCAGCTTGACAATACGATTGGGTAAAGCAGTATTCACAATTACCCAGGTAGGCTCATTATCGTTGACTTCAATCGCCTCCCAAGTATAAGGTAATTTGCGCGTGGGAACCGAGCTATACGACACTAGTACCCGACTTCCAGGCATACAAATCCCCGTCATGGGACCAGTGTTGGCACAGTGTGCCGTTACCACTTCCCCCGTTTCCAGCTCAATGTCAGCCAGAAAGCGCTTATAGCGTTTGAGCAAAATTCCAGCATGGAGAGGTGGATAGGTGTAAAGCATAATTATCAGTTGTCAGTTATCAGTTATCAGTTATCAAGGAGTAGGGAGCAGTTAATTCCGCCTTACGACTTACGACTTACGACTTACGACTTACCACTATGTATCAAAACCAACTCAAACACAAATTACAGCAGGGCGAGGTTGTTTTGGGATTATTTACCAACTGCGCCTATCCTGGGTTTATTGAAATTTGCGGACATGCAGGTTTGGATTTTGTTGTTATCGATCTAGAACACGGTTCTCTTCATACTCTAGTAGCGGAAGATTTATGTCGCGCCGCTGACTGCGTGGGGTTAGCACCAATTATCCGTGTCAGTCAGAACAATCCAGCCCAGATCCAAAGAGCGCTCGATGTTGGTAGTGCGGGGGTACAAGTGCCGCAAATCGAGACGAAAGCCGATGCAGAAGCAGTAGTAAGGGGAGCAAAGTTCAGTCCATTGGGGGCGCGAGGGTTGTCACTCTATACCCGTGCTGGGGTGTACACAGCCGCCGGAACGCAAAGGATCGAGCAGTTAAATGAAACATCTTTGGTTGTCGTTCAGGTCGAAGGCAAACAGGGTATTGATAACTTAGCAGCAATTGCCAGCATCCCCCACATTGATGTTATTTTTCTCGGTCCCTACGATTTATCGCAATCTTTGGGAATTGCCGGACAAGTACGAGATCCCCGTGTTGTTGAGTTGATGCGCACTGGAGTAGAAACTATCCGTCAGGCTGGCAAAGTGGCGGGGACGTTTGCCGACACTCCAGAAATTGCCCAGCAATGGATTGCAACTGGTGTACAGTTTGTTGCTGTGGGTGTGGATGTAGGAGTTTTTCTGCGTGCTTGTCAGGCGTTAGTTAAAGCCGTGCGATCGCAGTGAGCCATTTAAAGCGAACTAAAAAACGATCGCCCCCGAAAAGAGCGATCGCTATTTAACCGTTGACTGATAACTGTTAACTACACCAAAACAGATTGCATCAAAGGCTGATCTTGAGGTAGTTTACCCGATCGCAACCACTCTTCCATATCGGCTGGAGCTTGAGCGCGGTTGAGTCGTTCCCGCAGTTCTGCACCTTCAAGAATTTCTTTCTGTAATAACAACTGGGCTGTTTCTTCCAATAACTCCTTATTATTGGACAAGGTAGCTAACGCAATGTGATGCGCTCCATCGACAATTTCTTTCACCTCGCGATCGATCTCCTCGGCGACTCTCGGACTAACGGAACGGCGCGGATTACCATAACCACCGAGAAACTCTTGTTGAGTCTTTTCAAATGCTACGGGTCCCAGGTCATCGCTCATACCATATAGGGTAACAGCACGCTCTGCTAAATCGGTAGCTTTTTGAATGTCGTCACTCGCACCAGTCGAGACTTTACCAAAGATTAACTCTTCCGCCGATCGCCCGCCTAACAGTGTAGCAATCCGACCGCGAATTTCATCCTCAATCATCAAAAAGCGGTCTTCTTCCGGTAACTGGAGAGTGTAACCCAAAGCACCAACACCGCGTGGCACGACAGAGATTTTCTCGACTCTACCCGCACCTGGCATCAAAGCGGCAATAATTGCATGACCGACTTCGTGATAAGCAACCGTCTTTTTCTCAGTTTCATTGAGTACCCGCGATCGCTTTTCTAAACCACCAATAACTCGTTCGATTGCTTCGTTAAAATCTGCCTGGGTGACAGCATCGCGATTTTGTCGTGCAGCCAATAGCGCCGCCTCGTTGACTAAGTTAGCTAAGTCAGCACCAGCAAAACCGGGAGTCCGCGTAGCGATCGTACCTAGATCGACATCCTCGGCTAATTTAACGTTTCTCGCGTGGACTTTAAGAATCGATTCCCGACCGATTTTATCGGGACGGTCTACGACTACCTGACGGTCAAAACGACCAGGACGACGTAATGCAGGGTCTAAGACTTCAGGACGGTTCGTTGCAGCAATGATAATCACACCCGTGTTGGCATCAAAACCATCCATTTCAGTAAGTAACTGGTTCAGGGTTTGTTCCCGTTCGTCGTTCCCACCAGGGAAACCATTCGCACCACCGCGAGACTTACCCAAAGCATCTAACTCATCAATAAAGACGATACAGGGAGATTGTTGCTTCGCCTGGACGAACATGTCGCGTACTCGCGCCGCACCGACACCGACGAATAGCTCGATAAATTCCGAACCGGAGATACTGAAGAAGGGAACACCAGCTTCACCCGCGATCGCTTTTGCTAGCAGAGTTTTACCCGTCCCGGGAGGACCCACCAAAAGCACGCCTTTGGGAATTTTCGCGCCCAAGCGGGTATATTTACTAGCATTTTTGAGAAAATCGACAATTTCTTGTAGTTCTGCCTTGGCTTCATCAACCCCGGCTACATCGGTAAACTTCACGCCAGTACTACCCTCAGAGTAGATTCGCGCTTTACTTTTACCAACAGTTAAAGCTGCGGGACCACCACCGCCTTGACGGTTGAGTAGAAAACCCCAAATCCCAAAGAAAATTAATGGAGGTACGACCCAACTTAGAAGAGTACCGATCCAACCACTATTACTTGGTGCTGGAGCAGTAAACTTAACATTGTGATCGCGCAGAATCTTAGGTAAATCTAAGTCAATTGCGACTGGCGTAGTTGTGAGGACTTGGTTTGCCGGAAGGCTACTTTCCGGTTGGTTAGGATCTGCTTTGAGAGTAAACTCAATGCGATCGCCGCCTACAATAGCTCTATCTACCCGATTTGCTTCGACTTGTGCAATGAAGTCACTATAAGCAACCTGTGGCTGTCTCGCTCCAAAACTAGGAACAATAAAGTTGAGCAGTAACAACACAGTCAACAAAATGAGTAAACTGCCACCAAACTGCCGGACTCTAGGCGGTTTGAACTGGCGATTATTATTAGTTTCAACAGGCATTTTGATTAATTTTTATGCATCATTTTGTACGTATTGTAAAGAATTTCAACACTCTAACGGGTTCGGTGACTACCCCATGTACCTATCGCAACAGCCGAACTTTCTTGAGGGAGTAGGGAGTAGGGAGTAGGGAGTAGGGGAAGATCGAGAGGAAATCACGTCTTAATCTTTTTCAACAAATGATAAATGACAAATCAGGAATGACAAATATATTTAAGGACTTGAGAGAAAGTTATATGAATGCTTTTGAGGGATGGAAAGAACAGTTATGGTTTATTGCAGAGCTAATAATTATCTCTGCCGCTGTGTCATATCTGATTAAATATGGTGGTGCTTACTTGCCTGTGAGTGGTACATCAAGCCAAGCACTATTTATCGTATTATTACCTACCGTCGTTATGGCGATCGCCTTATATCTACGATATCTATTTCACAAGAGTAAGCGATAAAAGGTAAGGGTAAGAGCAACTACCAACTACCCATTACCCATTACCCATTACCCATTACCCAATTACAAATGAATCTAGGTCAGTGGCTCGGTTTATTAGCCATCGTTGCTTCTATTTATATTCTGTGGCAAATTCGCCAAATTCTTTTATTATTATTTGCCGCAGTTATTCTATCAACTGCCTTGAATCGGTTAGCAAGAAGATTTCAGCGATCGGGAATGCGGCGATCGCTTGCTGTTGTCCTGTCAGTTGGTATATTTCTAGCTGGAGTTATTGGTTTTTTCTGGTTAATTGTTCCACCATTTATCGAGCAGTTTCAAGAGCTTACAGTCAGGGTTCCTAGAGGGTTAGAGCGATTCAACATTTGGATAGAACAATTAGGAACTCGCGTTCCCCAGCAAGTAGCTCCATACTTACCAAATGTAGATAGTCTGAGCAAACAAGCACAGCCATTTTTCGAGCGCGTCTTGGGCGGTTCTTTTGCTTTCGTAACTAGCTCTTTAGAATTTATTATCAAGTTTTTACTCGTATTAGTATTAACGGGGATGATGTTAGCTAATCCCCATGCTTACCGTCAGGGCTTTGTGAGATTATTCCCTTCATTTTATCGCCGTAGGGTAGATGGAATTTTACACGAATGCGAGGAGTCGTTAGGCAAATGGCTGACTGGTGCTTTAATTAGCACGAGCGTAGTTGCACTGATGAGCATGGTGGGACTATCGGTGTTGCGAATACCAGCAGCTTTGGCATTGGGAGTTTTAGCAGGGTTTCTCAATTTAATTCCCAATGTCGGTCCCACTATCAGTGTCATTCCACCTATGGCGATCGCGCTGTTAGATACGCCGATCAAATCCGTACTCGTATTCGTTCTCTATTTTGTGATTCAACAAATTGAGAGTAATTTTCTAACACCATATATCATGGCGCAGCAGGTATCTTTACTACCAGCCGTAACTTTACTAGCTCAAGTATTTTTTGCCACGTTCTTCGGCTTTTTAGGTTTATTACTGGCGCTACCTCTAACTGTAGTAGGCAAAATTTGGTTTCGTGAAGTCTTGTTAGAAGATGTACTAGACCGCTGGCAGTGGGGTGGCAAGCGAGATCCTACTGGACTCGATTCATTGTGCGGGTTGCACGATCCCAGCAAGACAAAGGAAAATCTTTCAAATTCAGATGATGTAACTAGTCAAGAGCGATCGATTGTAGATGAATTTTCCCCAGGAGTAGAGAGCAAGGGAGAAGAGAGTTGAGGGAAGGTCGTAAGTCGTAAGTCGTAAGTCGTAAGTCGGGAGCCGGGAGTCGGGAGTCGGGAGTCGGGAGTCACTGATAACTGACAACTGACAACTGACAACTGATAACTGTTCGCTCTTTTGGCTGGCTAATCTATTCCTTTTCGTAGGTACGATTTTTTTTCTCTAGAAATATAACTAAAATGTGAAGAGGTTTAAATTATTTTTAATCATTGGACTAAGTTAAGTGAAAATCATTTAAGTTGCGCTACAATTCTATTCCACCCCCGATTTGTAACTGTGCAACAATAATGTAAATCCTAGACTAAGAGCTTGCTACCCAAGTAAGAATACTCATGACAGTCTGGGAAAAGTGACAGATAAAAGACTGGCTACTACTTACTCATTACTTAGTCTTTGATGCTTAATAATCAGTTGGAACAAAAAGGTGAAGTCCAAATGTCACCAGCAAAGTACATGCAGTTTCTGCAATTTCTACAAGAAGACTTATCAATTTCGGCAGCATCGATTGATATGGCTACCCGCCATCGAGAACAAGATCCTGGTCCTTTGCCAATGATCTTATGGCAATATGGCTTAGTTACTCTCGAACAGCTAGATCGAATTTATGATTGGTTGGAAAGAGCATAGCAGTGTCATGAATGATTCAGTCTAATTCAAGCGTGTCGTAGCAGAAATTTTAAATGGCGATGCACAAACTGAAATTTCTTTTTTGGCGAATTTGTAGAGATTTTACCCATAAATTTAAACTTAAACAGCGAGAGCGGGATGAGAATTCATCCCGCTCTTTTGATTATTAGTGAGTAGTGAGTAGTGCGAGTAAAGAGACAAGCAGTAAGTTCTTCCCTGCTCCCTACTCCCTGCTCCCTACTCCCTGTTTTAAGAAGCAAACACGCGAGATGCTGCTGCTACGCCAGCTCCAGGGGTGAAACCTTCATATCCCAATTCGCGTAAAGCGACTTCTAAAGCACCAATTGCACTGAGAATATCGCGATCGCTCACAAAACCTAAATGTCCGATACGGAAGATTTTCCCCTTCAAGTGGTCTTGTCCGCCTGCTAGAGCAATATCAAATTTCTTCTTCAAAATCGAGCGGATCTGTTCGGCATCCACTCGATCTGGTGCTACAGATGTAATTGCCGGACTCGCGCAATTATCCGCTGCAAACAAAGGTAAATTTAAAGCTTTTACGGCTTCGCGAGTTGCTTGAGTCAGGCGTTGATGACGAGCAAAAATTGATTCTAAACCCTCTTCTCTCATCATCTTTAACGTCGCGTGCAGCGCCACAATTAAATTCACTGGCGGCGTGAAGGGAGTCGTATTTTTCGCTGTCGATTTCCGATATTTGCCCAAGTCTAAATAGTACTTTGGTAGCTTAGCCGTTTTGTAAGCTTCCCAAGCTTTAGCACTAACAGCAACAAATCCTAAGCCTGGAGGAATCATATAGCCTTTTTGCGAACCCGAGGCAATGACATCAATACCCAAAGTATCCATCGGGACGTTATACGCACCCAAGCTGGTGACGGCATCGAGAATCATTAAGGCTTCGCCGTGTTCCTTAACGTGACCGACGATCGCTTCTAAGTCGTTAAGTACGCCTGTAGAAGTTTCGCTGTGGGTGAGAATGACGGCTTTAATTTGCTTGTCTTTGTCCGCTGCTAATTTCTCGGCAAATACTGCGGGGTCGAGGGGTTGTCCCCATTCAGCAGTAATTTTCTCGACTTGAAGACCGTAAGCCTCGGCAACTTCTCCCCAGCGATCGCCAAACTTACCATTGCATCCTACCAAAACGCGATCGCCTGGGCTGAGAAAATTAATGATTCCTGCTTCTACTGCCCCAGTACCGCTGGCTGTTAGCATCAAAACATCGCTCTCGGTTTGGTGCAGCCATTTTAGATTTGCTGTCACTTCTGCCAAAATGTTGCTAAATTCACTAGTGCGGTGTCCGATGGGATGTTTAGCAAGGGCGAGTAACGCTGCTTCCGGTACTGGCGTGGGACCAGGAATCATCAGCATTAACTTGTCGTTCATCATAAGTTTGTCCTACTATCTATCGAGGTGAATCCATTGGCGACACGTCAATTCAAGCGCGATCTCTATTTCGTGACTTGTGTGCGATCTGTAGTTTGTAACTCGTAAATCGATCTTATAGACGAATCCGGCGATCGCAATTGAGGAATCTTGGTTTTTTGTATGAATAAATTTAACAATTCATAAGCTGAATTACGAATTCTTACGGCGTTTGGTTGAGTTTTCCTATCATGGCAGCCTTTTATTTTATCACCCGATCGCCAAAAACCCGCTAAAAAGCGATCGATAAGCCAAGAGGCAGAGGACAGGAAGTAGAACGTTTGACATATACTATTTGTCGCAAGTATCAAATATATCTAGTATGTCTGTATATTTGGTAGACCCAGGACGAAACTTTTGAGTGCGTGACGTTTGTAGGGACGCACAGAGAAAGCACCCCTACAGATCGCGTGTTTTACCCAATTGAAAACTGCTATTGACGAGCGAATAATTTGCCATGACAGATCGAGCTTGGGATAAGTTAATACAAGCATTACCAATTGTCTTAGCGGGTCCCATTCTACGACACGTAACTGCCGAATCTGTCACAGTTTGGGTAGCACTCAAACAACCTGCTGAGGTAGAGCTGACGATTTACGAAACGGCAGATCGGGGTACGGTGCTAGGAACGAGTGTACTGCAAGGGAGATCTCCGACCGTAGCGTTGGGAAAGTCTCTGCACGTGGTGGCGGTGACTGCTAAGTCTGAGAGAAACTATCTAAATAGCGATCGCCTCTATGCCTACGACCTTCGGTTTTCGTTCGACGACCCACAGCAAAGCCAAAAAACCCTACAACAAGCTTTGCAGTCGATCGACTTTCCTACAGTTAGCATTAGCTACTTTGCCCACCAAAAACCTACCTTTGCTCTGCCACCACATCGTTTAGAAGATTTACGCATCGTACAAGGTTCCTGTCGCAAACCACACGGGGGTGGATATGATGCCTTACCAATTCTCGACAGCTTAATTGAGGATAGAGCCGCTCAACCTCAATACCGTCCCCATCAACTGTTTCTCACTGGCGATCAAATTTATGGCGATGACGTTGCCGAACCTTTTTTGTGGGTTGCTAGTCCTCTGGGCGATGCTCTTTTGGGTTGGGAAGAAAAGCTGCCTATGGGTTGGAGAGAACCCGATGATGTAGAGTATTATACGCCGCAACAGCTACCTTTTGGACGACGAGCTGAAGTTGCTACCACTCAAGCGGGTTTTACAGCTGGACTCCACAATAAACGTGGTAAGGTCAACAGTCATTTACTGAGTTTAGGCGAGTATTATGCTTGCTATTTGCTGGCTTGGTCGCCGACATGCTGGCTGATGCAGGTTCCCCCAGGAAGACAAATAAGCGATCGCCGCCAAATTAGCCGTCGTTGGGATCGAGAAGCACGGGCATTGCGGCAATTTATCCATACGCTGTGGAAAGTACGACGCGCTCTTGCCAATGTTGCCACGTACACGATTTTTGACGATCATGATGTCAGCGATGACTGGAATCTCAACCGGGCTTGGTGCTTGCGCGTTTTGGGACGACCTTTAGGACGACGAACGGTACAAAATGCGCTGCTAGCTTATGCGATGTTTCAAGCGTGGGGTAATACGCCCGAACAATTCACCGCAGGGCAATCGGGTGCAAAACTTTTAACTGCTGCTGCCGACTGGTCATCATCGGGAGGGACTGACACTGTTGCCTACGATCGCATTGCTCGTTATGTCGGAATGCCCATCATTGACACGCAAACGAATTTACCAACTTTTATCGAGGATGGTGCGGTATTAATCTTGAAACGACATCCAGAAGCGATCGCGTGGCACTATACAGATACGAAGTCATTGTCATGAAACGATCGTCTTAGATACACGGACGTGGCGAGGCTATCCCATCGAGGAAAAATCGAGCGCGCCACCCATGCTGCTGTGTCCGACTGCCTTCGAGCAACAACTGCGCCTACCCCTGCAACAATCGGCAGCTGAAACCCAAATTCAACTCACTTTTGCGATCGCACCGACTAACGTATTTCATCTCCAAGAGATCGATTGGATTCACCATTGGCAATTGCGCCGCAACAACGTCTTCGCCACAGATGTTGGCGATGCCTGGAATATCAATCTAGCAGCCCTCGCACAACTTTTAATTACCCTGTTCGAGCAACGCCGACAAGTTGTCGTTTTATCTGGAGACATTCACTACAGCTCGATGGTTCGCCTCACCCGTAAATCTAATTTAGGCGAATCTAACTCTGTTTTGGCACAACTAACTTGCAGTGCATTGAAAAATGAAGAAACTCTGACTCGAATCGTTCACACCCGCTTAAAAGATTGGTTGCTTCCAGAACGAGTCCGCCATTGGCACGGTTGGAGTAACCCACCAAACATGGTCGAACTTTCAGCGCCACAATCCCGCCGCAATCCCGAATCCCACCCATCGTCTCCCCCTGATTGGAACTGTACGCTGGAATGGATACCACGACAAAACGCTCGCACTCCTAGCTTTGCCAAAGACGTAACTTGGCTAATTTCACCCAGAAAACAAGTTAACAGTAAGCATCAGTGGCTTCAGTTTCTCTGTTTTTGGCGATCTCGCTTAATTCAAGAAGGACGAGAAGCGATCGGCAGAAATAATTTAGCTCTAGTACAATTCCAACTCGCAGAAACGAGCCATTCCTACACAGTCATCCAAGACATATATTGGTTTTCTACCTGGCATCCAACCCAAATCGTCTACAGTCGCTTTGAAAGCCATCTCGCAGATCGCCCATCCCTACCAGACAAAGCATAGCCTCACAACCGCCACAATCTACTTCGCGCCCTTCTCTTCGCGTCTTTGCGTCTAACGCCCTGTCGGGCTTCGCTTCGCTGATGCGTGACATTTAACTCACCCTAACTCATAATCGGAAAACCAAACTGTAAAACTTTCACTTCCTCCCCAGAAGCAATCCCAGTTTGCCCCACAGGAACGATCGCCAAACCATTAGCTTGAGCGAAATTAATTAAATTGCCAGAGTTGAGACTCCCGCTAGCAGGCTGAAACTCAAAATAACCATCAATCAAATGCAATTGTCCCCAAATATAAGTTTCGCGCTTGCCATCAGAACTCAAATCTTGACGCGATCGCGCTCGGACGTAAACTGGTCCCCAATTGTCAGCCAATCCTGACAACTTCCGCAACGCAGGTTGAATGAATCGCCAAAAACATACCAAAGCCGAAACGGGATTACCTGGTAGCCCAAAATATAGAACTGGCTTCCGTTCGGTAGCATGAGCAGGAGAAAACTTCGCAACTGTCAGCGGCTTTCCGGGTTTCATCGCCACAGATCGAACGTGCATTTCCGCCCCCAAAGCCGTTAAAATCTCCTCTACATAGTCGTAATCACCCACAGAAACGCCACCAGAAGATAACACCACATCAGCAGTAGCGATCGCTTTAGAAAACGCTTTTTGCAGCACTAGAGGGCGATCGGGAACAATACCCATCGGTATTGGTTCTGCCCCTGTTTGCGTCACTAATGCCGTCAACGCATACTGATTTGAATCGACAATTTGCCCGATTTCCAACGGAGTTTCAGGGTGGACTAACTCATCTCCCGTCGAGATAATTGCCACGCGGGGACGACGATAGACTTTCAATTGATTGCACTGTGCGGCTGCTAGCACGGCTATTTGAGCCGCCCGCAGCATAGTTCCTGGAGCTAATAGGGTTTTCCCTGCTTGATAGTAGGATGCCTGGTGGCGAACAAAGGCTTGAGGTTGGGGAACCGTCAAGATAGCGACGCGATCGCCCTCTCGCTGCGTTTGTTCCTGCATGACTACGGTATCAGCCCCTTCTGGCATCACTGCACCCGTGAAAATTCGTGCTGCTTGCCCTGCCTTAATCGGCTGCTGTGGCGATCGCCCCGCTGAAATTTCTTCAACTATCTCCAAAACCACTGGCTGTTGTGAACTAGCATATTGTACGTCCTCATAACGCACTGCATAGCCATCCATTGCCGAATTATCCCAGTGGGGAAAATCTAAATGACCGATCGCTGGTGCTGCCAATATCCGCTCGATGGCAATTAACAGAGACACAAACTCTGCATCTCGTTGTTTGTCCAGGGGTTTCACCAAGTCTAAAATTGTTGCCTCCGCTTGGCTGACTGGCAGCATGGTTCTTAACTCCTCTTGTTATTCAAGGTTTATGGGTAATTGGTTGACGGTTGACAGTTGACTGCTGCCGATAACTGACAACTGACAACTGAATAACTGACTTGCACAAACCTGATGAAATATATGATAATAAACGTTTGTGTTAAATTTTGGTAAGACCCCAGAGTTAGAAAAGCTATGGCTAAAGGTAAGGGTGTCCGTATTATTGTGACACTGGAATGCACCGAATGTCGCACGAATCCAGACAAGCGATCGGCAGGTGTGTCTCGATATACGACAATGAAAAACCGCCGCAATACTACAGCGCGGCTAGAACTGAAAAAATTCTGTACCCACTGCAATCGTCACACCGTCCACAAGGAAATTAAGTAAGCATGAGTTTCTACCGTCGTCGTTTATCTCCGATTAAGCCTCAAGACCCCATAGACTACAAAGATGTCGATTTGCTGCGGAAGTTTATTACCGAACGGGGCAAAATTCTTCCCCGTCGGCTCACAGGCTTAACCGCTAAGCAACAGAGAGACTTAACTGTAGCTATCAAGCGGGCGCGATTATTGGCTTTGTTACCTTTCATCAATCCAGAAGGGTAAATTCTTGTCATTCGTCATTCGTTATTTGTCATTTGTAGAGAGATAGATTGCTGGTAGAGTTTGTAGCTGCGGGCAATTCATCTGCGTTTAAATTGACAAATCGAGTATTTTTGCAAATAGTTAGTTTATTTGTACACAAGACAAATGACTAAAGAAAATGAGTAGTAGAAATGTCAATCGCTAATGACAAATGACCAATGACAAATGACAATTGACAAAGGAATGCTAGTCGAATTTAGGGTGCAAGGCGATCGCCGTTTGGGAGTGGTAGACCGTCCAGATGGTAAAACTCGTTGGTTTGTCATAGACGATCGCGGTCAATCCCATAGCCTTGCCCCGCGTCAATTTACCTACGAAATCCGAGGTCAGTCTTACAAACCCTCAGATATTGCCAACTTTTTAGCAGAAGTACAGCCTTATCTCGACCCATCTAGCTTAGAGGTAGCGTGGGAGTTGTTGATAGAAGCCGGAGAAAGCGCCACTCCAGCACAGATGGCGAACTTATTATTCTCCGACCAGAGCCAAGCTCTGTGTTATGCCGCTCACTATTTGCTTTCTGAAGATAAGATATATTTCAAGCAAAAGGGAGATGCTTACGAGCCTCGTTCTGCTAGCCAGGTAGCAGAACGGAAACACCAGCTTGAAGTAGAGGCAACAAGAGCGCGAGAACAGCAGGAATTTCTGTTGCGTACCGATCGAGCGATGAAGGGAGAAGCCGTAGAATGGCAGCGATACGATCGCCAGCGCCTGGATGCGATCGCCAAATATGCAATACTTTTAGTTGAAGGGACTCGTCAGGGATTAAATCCAGATGCCCTCGTACGAGCTTATCCGCCACCAGCGATCGTGACGGAGACTATGAGTACTTTGGGGCGTAACGCGACTCCCTTAACAGCATTTCAACTTTTGGTAGATTTGGGTCTGTGGAGTCCGCATGAAAACCTTCACTTGCGTCGCAGTCAAATCCCCGTAGAATTCTCAACCGAGGTTATATCAGTGGCGCAGCAGCGGTTAGAATTTCCACCCCCCGACCCAGACACTCAACGGCTGGACTTAACTCATTTGAAAGTTTACACGATCGACGACCAGAGTACGAGCGAAATTGACGACGGTGTAAGCTGGGAAGTCTTAGCTGAGGGGCGAGAACGCTTGTGGATACATATTGCCGATCCGACTCGTTGGCTCTTACCAGAGGATGAATTAGATCTAGAAGCGCGGCGGCGTGGTACGACCATGTACTTACCGACAGGTATGAGTTCCATGTTTCCAGTGGCACTGGCGACGGGACCCATGAGCTTAATACAGGGTCAGGTTTGCTGCGCTCTTAGTTTTGGTGTCATTTTGGATGCAGCAGGAGCAGTCCAAGAATATACCATCCATGCCAGCTTAATCAAACCAACCTATCGACTGACCTATGAAGATGTCGATGAGATGTTGGATCTGGGCGTACAAGCCGAGCCAGAAATCGCCGCGATCGCTAACTGGGCGCGCCGTCGTCAAGCGTGGCGACAGTCTCAGGGGGCAATTAGTATTAGTTTGCCAGAAACTGCAATTAAAGTTAAAGACGACGAAATTACAATTGAAGTCTTAAACGATTCTTCCTCCCGCCAACTGGTGGCAGAAATGATGATTTTGGCTGGAGAAGTTGCAGGACGCTACGGTCAAGCACATAATCTTGCCCTGCCATTTCGCGGTCAGCCGCAGCCCGAGTTACCTCCAGAAGAAGAGTTATTACAATTGCCTGCTGGCTTCGTGCGCGCCTGTGCCATGCGCCGTTGTATGCCTAAAAGCGAAATGAGTATTACTCCTACCCGCCATGCTGGTTTGGGTTTGGAGATGTATACTCAGGCAACTTCTCCGATTCGTCGCTATAGCGATTTGCTGACCCATTTTCAACTTAAGGCGCACCTGCGGGGTGAAACTCCACCATTTTCAGCGGAAGCACTCCGTGAAGTGATGCAATCTGTGTTTGCTATGACTCAAGAGATGTCGTTGGTAGAAAGGCAAACCAATCGTTATTGGGGTTTAGAATACCTGCGCCGCCACGCTCAAGATGTGTGGCAGGCAATAGTTTTAATGTGGCTGCGGGAAGATTCGCGCTTGGCGCTGATCTTGATTGAAGATTTAGGGCTTCAGCTACCGATGACATTTAAACGTGGGGTCAGCTTGGGCGAACAAATTTTAATTAAAGTTGCCTACGTCGATCCGCGTCAAGATACGATTCAGTTTCAAGAAGTCTCCTATTCTGAGGCTGTGGCTGCGAATTGAAACAGTAAGGTGGGCTTTGCCCACCCAACGCTTGACCTTTTCTATAAAATTATGGTCTTGACAGTTGCGATCGCTGCTGCAACACTACTAACAAAATAAATATTATTTACTGATAATTTTTGCCAGAAATTTTGACTTTCTATTTCAGGATTTAATAAAATAACTGGCTTATTTGCTTTCAAGGCTAAAGCAATTTCTGATATCGTACCTGCACCCGTACCGCAAGTGATAATAACATCACTAGAAAGAACGTTAATATTATTACGAGCGTTTCCCATCCCCGTTGCGATCGCGATATCTACCGCTTCAGAAGCATCATGGCGATCGCTACCAGGTAAGATTCCAACTGTTAAGCCATTTGCAGATTTTGCTCCTCGACTAGCCGCGTCCATTACACCTACACTTCTACCACCAGTAAGTAATACCCATCCTTGTTGGGCGATCGCTTTACCTAATTCATAGGCAGAGGTACAGTCTATGACTGTGGCATTTTCTCCAGCTCCCATAACCCCGATCGCAATTTTTCTCATCGCTAAAACCTTCAACCTTCTGTCTCTAGCCTAGCTATCTGTCGTATAAGATTTGAGTTGTAGAGCGATCGCGTCTATGTGTTTTTATATTCTTTATATTTTATCAAAAAATTTTTGCTAGCAATCTAGAGTATTTCCCTAGCGGGAGGCGATCGGTTTACCCGAACGGGCAAAATAGGGAAGACAGTGCAGTGAAAGCATCAATTGCACATCATTAAAATTATGAAAGACCTATTCTGCCAGCTTGATTCTAGAAAAAAGCAAGTTCTGATTGTCGATGACTTGCTCGACAACTGTTTGCTTTTGGCAACAATATTAGAAGCAGAGGGGTATGAGGTTGACACCACAGATTGCGGATATAAAGCAATTGCAAAAATCGAAGCAAATCCACCAGATTTGGTTTTATTAGATGTAATGATGCCAAATATCGATGGATATGAAGTCGCGCAGTGGATCTCGCAAAATCAACCTTCAGTCTCGATCGTGCTAGTTACGGCTTATGACACTTTGCCCCAATTAGACCCAAGAAAGGTCAAAATTGACGGCTTCATTCGCAAGCCAATAGATTTAGATGAAGTTTTGCTAAAAGTAGAAACACTTTTGGCAACAAAACAAGGGGGGGCAAACACAGTAAATTTTACAAAGATAACTCCGATTTATTCCCGAACTGATAAAAGAATACTGCTCAAGAAAAATGAAGCAGTAAACAGGAAGAGCTTCAGCCGATACAATTATTAATGCTCTATGTAAAGACGCAAAATCTCGCGTCTTTACATGTTATCTCTCGTCACACTACGTTAAATTCTAAATCTCTTTGCCCTACAATAGAAGGCTGACCAACTGTCAATTCCATTTGGTCAGCATGAACTGTCAACCAAGGTTGACCGAGATCTAATCCCCCAAAAGGACTTTCTGGGGGAATTTCTAATTGGGAACTCACTAATCCTAAACGAGCCTTTAATTGAGCAGGAAACAGAAGTAGATTAGAGTTTAGACTACTAAAGCTAGATGCACCCAAGGGTATTGGCAGACCAAAGTTCTGCTGATGGTACTTCAGACAGCAAAGAATGCGATCGCCTTGCCTAACAGTCACGTTACGGTCTGTCCAGGTAAAATCAGCCATTTCCTTTGGTAGTCCCCAAATCTCGCGACCACCTGCTACAGAATCAGGGTTATCTACATAAATGTGGGAAACCCAGCTGCCAATTGTTCCAGCATGGCTGACAAAACCAGCAACAACGATTAATTCGCTGTATTCCAGCATGGAACCAGCGCCGTAGTTAGATAAATAGACACCGCCAACGGTTTTTCCAGGAAAGACAGAAACAAGATTTAATTCTGAAGGAATTAGGGGACGCACGCGATCGCACTCTAAAAGGTGCAGAGTTTGATAAGCGTAGCCTTGAAGCGTCCAGGGTGCTTGTGGATAAGACATAGTTGTGAATAGTAAGTAGCAACAAGTCGTAAGTCGTAAGTCGTAAGTCGTAAGTCGTAAGTAGCTGAGAACTGACTCCTCAGTTTTGACTTTTAACTTTTGACTTCCCTATTACCATTTACCAATTACCAAAATACAAAAAATCCCCATTCAGAAGAATTCTGGTATGGGGACAATCGATTATTTTGACTTTTGACTTTTGTACGGGCGGGTTTAGCAAATATATTAACAGTCAAAACTTGAGATTATTGGTCAAAACCCGCCCCTACGACTTTTAATTTGCTTACTTGCTTTCGGTGAAATCAGCGTCGATTACGTCGTCGCCACTAGGTGCAGAGGTAGAACCACCGTCCCCAGCACCAGGATCGGCTCCACCAGGCGCAGCACCACCAGTTTGTTGATAGAGGTTAGTGCCGATCGCGTAGAGGGTTTGTTGCAGTTCTGGCATTACCCGTTGGATCGCTTCATCATCTTCCTTGTTGACGGCTTCCCGCAGGTCTTTAATTAAACCTTCTACCTTGGTGCGATCGCTCGCTGGAACTTTATCACCCAAGTCTTTCAACTGCTTCTCGGCTTGGTATGACAAAGAGTCAGCTTGGTTCTTGCGATCGACTTTCTCACGGCGTTCTTTATCTGTCGAAGCATTTCTTTCAGCTTCCGTCACCATGCGCTCGACTTCATTCTTATCGAGAGTAGAAGCGCCAGTAATGCTGATTGACTGCTCTTTACCGCTACCCTTATCCTTTGCAGTCACGTTGAGGATACCGTTAGCGTCAATATCGAAAGTAACTTCGATTTGGGGTACGCCACGGGGTGCGGGAGGAATGCCATCTAAGCGGAAGGTTCCCAAGCTCTTATTGTCATTAGACATCTCCCGTTCGCCTTGTAGAACGTGAATTTCTACATTCGTTTGACCGTCTACAGCGGTGGAGAAGACTTCTGATTTCTTGGTAGGAATCGTGGTGTTGCGAGGAATAATCCGCGTCATGACACCACCGAGGGTTTCTACACCCAGCGATAGTGGCGATACGTCGAGCAACAGAATGCCTGTAACGTCGCCAGCTAGTACGCCAGCTTGGATCGCTGCACCAACTGCTACTACTTCATCAGGGTTGACGCTTTGGTTAGGATCTCTACCCAACACCCGCTTGACAACTTCTTGTACGGCAGGAATACGGGTAGAACCACCAACTAAGACAACTTCATTGATAGCACTCTTATCTAGCTTGGCATCGCGCATCGCATTTTCTACAGGAACGCGACAGCGATCGATCAAGTCCGAGCAGAGTTCTTCAAACTTAGCACGGGTCAGCGTCATATCCAGGTGTTTTGGACCATCCTGGGTTGCGGTGATAAATGGCAGGTTGATTTCTGCTTGAGTGACGCTAGATAGCTCGATCTTGGCTTTTTCTGCGGCTTCGGTTAAGCGTTGTAGTGCTTGTCTGTCTTTACGTAGGTCGATACCTTCAGATCTTCTAAATTCTTCAGCTAGGTAGTCAACGATTTTCTTGTCGAAGTCGTCACCACCCAGGTGCGTATCTCCAGAAGTGGCTAGTACTTCAAATACGCCGTCGCCTACTTCTAGAATGGATACGTCAAACGTACCACCACCTAAGTCAAATACAAGGATGGTTTCGTTACTCTTTTTGTCAAATCCGTAGGCAAGCGAAGCAGCGGTAGGCTCGTTGATAATCCGCAGTACTTCGATCCCAGCGATTTTACCGGCATCTTTGGTGGCTTGACGCTGAGAGTCGTTGAAGTAAGCAGGTACGGTGATGACTGCTTGAGTCACCGTTTCGCCGAGATACTTGCTAGCATCTTCTACCAGCTTGCGCAGGACTTGAGCGGAAATTTCTTCTGGAGCAAACTGCTTGCCAGCCGCAGGACAATCGAGTTTGACATTACCACTGCTATCCCGCAAGACTTTGTAGGAAACTTCAGTGGTTTCGTGAGTTACTTCCTCATGTTTGCGTCCGATGAAACGCTTGACAGAATAAAAAGTATTCTCTGGGTTCATCACCGCTTGACGCTTAGCGATTTGACCGACCAAGCGATCGCCATTCTTGGCATAAGCTACTACAGAAGGCGTTGTGCGAAATCCCTCAGCGTTGGCGATTACGGTAGGCTTACCACCTTCCATCACTGCCACGCAAGAGTTTGTCGTACCTAAGTCAATTCCAACTACTTTTGCCATCGGAGGTTCTGGCTCCCTAACACTAACTACTAAAAACGATTGAATACACTACAGCTAAAAGTTGAACTAGCAGCGCTCCAGCTTCAATACAATGTTTTTGTCTTTTTGTACTGATCTATATACTGATTGTGGGTAGCTACTTGATGAAGGGTGGTTTGCCGAACAAGTGTAAGGACGGTTGGTTTGTGTTTGAGCTTGTCGCTTGCGCTCGTAGCTTGTCATGCCGTTTGCCACTGTTCAACCCCTAACATAGCTGCTGTATGCTTTCACTGTGTCTAATGTAGTGAACTCAAGGCTTGGTGGTTATAGGGTGAACCGTAATCGGTTGGGTGTGTTTGCCGTCAAAATGAGGACTTAGGGGTGAGGAGTGAGGGGACAAGGGGACAAGGAAGCAATGCTGACAACTGTTAACTGTTAACTGTTAACTGATGACTGATGACTGATAACCAATTTTTTGTTGCTTGGGGCGATCGCAAATGAATAAAATTAATGTGACTGTATTCTGGTTGTTGGAATAATAATGGGTATTGTTGGCGGTTCTTATCATAAGTTTGTAGCGCCCACAATAAAATAGAATCGCGATCGCAAAAAGCTTTTCTCAGGCTTTCTCTGTTACCATTACAAACTTGCTGCTGCGTAAAACTCCGCCACATAGTCCGCCAAAAAAGGCGAGTTATTACGACTGAGAAAGCATAATCTAAAAAGACGACAGTATCGGCTTTACCCCAAACAAGATCGCGTACTTTACTGTAATTGCCATCTACTACCCAGCGATCGCCACTCAGGGCAATTTTAACTCGCGATCGGATCTCTTCGTCTGAGACTTCTACCCAGTTTGGTTCCCAGTGCAGTTCATCTAACTCGACATGGGGCATATCGAGCAACTGTGAAATTTGCCGTGCTAAAGTTGTCTTTCCAGAACCACTCGTACCAACAATAGAAATACGATGCATGAGAAAGTCATATTAAATTCGTCGAAATAGTCAGATTATTGTAGGGGCGGGTTTTACCAGAGATGTTTATACATATACGAATAATTCAATAAACCCGCCCTTACAGGAATTATTTACCCCTATTCCATCAAGATAACAGCTGCCCCGTTAATTTTGCCGCTACGCAGCGCATCTAGAGCTTCATTTGCTTGCACTAAGGGAAAAGGCTGGACTTCAGTACGAATCGGAACTTGTGGTGCTAAAGCCAGAAATTCCTCTCCATCGCGGCGTGTCAAATTAGCAACGGATCGTAATACCCTTTCTTCCCATAAAATTTCATAGGGAAAGGAAGGAATATTACTCATGTGAATTCCCGCGCAAACTACCACCCCACCTTTAACTACCGCACGTAAAGCAGCCGGAACCAGAGAACCAATGGGGGCAAAAATAATAGCTGCATCCAAAGGGACTGGTGGTAAGTCTTCCGAACTACCAGCCCAAACAGCACCTAACTTTAGCGCAAATTCCTGCCCTTTCACGTCTCCCGCACGAGTAAAAGCATACACTTCTCGCCCTTGGTAGCGGGCAAGTTGAATCAAAATATGGGCGGCTGCACCAAAACCATAAAAACCAATTTTTTCTGCGTCCTCTGCCATTCTATAGGAACGATAGCCGATGAGTCCGGCACACAACAACGGTGCGGCTTGTAAGTCGGGATAGCCTTCAGGAATAGGAAAGCAAAACTGGGCATCGGCTACAGCATATTCGGCATAGCCGCCGTCGATTTGATAGCCTGTAAATTGGGCGTAGTCGCATAAGTTTTCTCGTCCACTCAGGCAATAACGACAACAATTGCAAGTATGCCCCAACCATGGCACGCCAACGCGATGACCTATTTGAAATTGCTGCACCTGTTTCCCTACAGCAGCGACAGTACCAACAATTTGATGTCCTAGTACGAGGGGAAGTTTGGGTTGGGTTAATTCTCCATCAACGATATGCAAGTCAGTGCGACAGACACCGCAAGCGCGAACTCGAATTAGTACTTGTTGCGAATTAGGCTGCGGTATTGGTAATTCTACTGCTCGTAGCGGTTTACCCTGTGCCTCTAGTATCATTGCTTGCATAGAACAGTTATCAGTTATCGGTTATCAGTTATCAGTCATCAGTTATCAGTTATCAGTTATCAGTTATCGATGACTAATAATCATTAACTAAGAACTTAAAACTAATAACTCTCTATTTACTGTTTTATACTATATAAAAAATGTGGAATATCGTGTTTGTATAAATAACTAGCGACGCGCGCGAATTTAGGAGCCAAGTTCAAGCGTATGGTGGGCAATGCGCACCACTCTATTTATTGCTTTTGAATTGCTAGCGAAGCGGCGTAAGCAATTTCATCCGTAGCCGGATCGTCGGCAGAAAGAACTCTGTACTCTGCTTCAACAATTTGTACGTCTTTCTATGTTAGAGTAATTGTCGCAATACCGCGATCGTTTATCGGTATTTCTTGCATATTCTAAAATTAGTTTAGACAAAAATGGCAGAGTTTTCATTCGACCGGAAAGTCTAATTAAAAGCTAAAGCTCGTCCTTTAAATATATTTATTCAGTATAAAAATATGATTTTTACTCCTTTAGAGTGATGTCAGACAATTAATGTATTCTCAAGAGTTTTAAAACTAACGATTAGATAATAACCAATCTTTCGGCTGATGTCCTACTTCTTGAACTTAATTACCTTAGTTCATAAAAGTTAAAAATTATTAATTTAAACTCGATATTTTTCCTAGCTTCGATGGCTTGGAGCGGAAAAACGAGTTATCTAAAGGAGACACAGTGACAAAACTCAAGCCGATCGCGCAACAAGTGGTTGCAGTTGTTGGTGCATCTAGTGGAATTGGACGAGAAACAGCGTTAAAGTTTGCTGCAAAAGGCGCAAAAGTTATCGTAGCAGCCCGTAGCGAACCAGGTTTGCTCTCCTTAGTCGAAGAAATTAAAGCGGCAAACGGAGAGGCAACTTATATCCTGGCCGATGTTAGCGACTTTCAACAAGTCAAAGCGATCGCAGATAAAGCAGTAGCAACCTACGGCAGACTCGATACTTGGGTTCATGCGGCTGCTACTGGTATTCTTGCACCGTTTGAACAAATTACGCCAGAAGAATTTAAACGTGTCATTGACGTTGTGTTGATGGGACAAGTTTATGGCGCAATGGCAGCCATACCATATTTGAAGCAAGAAGGACGAGGGGCGCTGATTCACATTTCCTCAGTGGAAGGCAGGCGATCGCTCCCTTTGCAAAGTCCTTATTCGTCAGCTAAGCACGGCTTAGAAGGTTTTCTCGAATCTCTGCGCGTCGAATTACAACACGAAAACATCCCTATCAGTGTCACCAGTATCCTACCTGCTGTGATCAATACTCCCTACTACAACAAAGTCAAAACCAAACTGGGAGTAAAACCCACGGGTATACCTCCTTACTACCAGCCGAGTCTAGTTGCTGATGCCATCCTCTACGCTGCCGAACATCCTACCCGGGACTACATTGTAGGAGATGTAGGTAGAGTCCTAGATCTGCTGCAACGGCTATCACCATCTCTAGTAGATACTCTTTTGGTACTGATAGGCTTTCAGGGACAGCGTACCAAGGAAGTCAAGTCAGAAGATGCACCTAACAACGTCTTTGCGCCAATTACAGGCTACGACAGAGTAGAAGGCGATTTTCGCCACTGGACAATTCCCAGTTTTACCGAGTGGCTAGAAAAGATTTTGCCTTAACTGTCGAGATGTGACATGTCACGTCTCGAATACACAATCTCTACCTGGCACCGTAGCAATTTTAATTCTCGCGAAAGAGACAAAGTAAAGATGAATTCAGATATCGTCGTAAGAACTTGAAAATAAATGCAGTGCCAGCAACTATGGCAGCGAGTAGATAGAAAAGGACAAGGGATCGACCGTAAGTAAGTCTATACGAGACTTGTCAAACTGCTCGTGCGCTCCCTGCTCTCTGCTCCCTAATATAAAGCCAAACTGCGATCGCAACGAAAAATTTGGAGGGTAAAAAATATGATTAACGATCCAGCTAGACCACCGAGAGAAGACTCGCGAGAATCTGAAACTGCTGTAAGTCCGACACAGCAAGAAGATCCGAGAGCAGCCGAACCTGGTAGAGGTGCGCCAGGAAATGACCATGTTGGGGTACAAACCGCTCAAACTACAGCAGTTAATCCACCTGATGCTAAAATTCCAGCTAATACTCCAACCGAACAGAGCAAACAACAACTCGAAGCCTTTAAGCAACAGGAAGAGGAAGAGGGCGAGGGCTTTACTACCACAGATGGTTATGTTGTTGATGAGTCTGGAAGGCTTGATAACTTCGCGATCGAACCACCAATGTATGTAGAGGGTGAAGAACCTCCTACGAAACGATAACAGTTATCAGGAATCGTAGGGGCGGGTTTAGCCCTAAGTCTCACACCGCAACCAGAGAGTGGCGCTTCTCCCTTCCCTTACTCCCTACCCTCGATCGCTTCCCTTACCCTAAATTTGCATTTTTCTCGCCAAAAATGGGCAGACTATGAATAACAATTTATAGATATGCTGCCTTAAAACAGTGCCAGAGAAAGAACCACAGCAAACTCAGCATTGGCTGGAGATCGAAGATAACGCAGGTAAGCGCGTAGTCGTTTTGGAGGCTGCTACCTGCACTCTGGGGCGCGACTCTTCTAACTCGATTGTGTTGCAGTCTAAGCTTGTCTCTCGCCAGCACGCTATCTTGTTGCGCGTGACAACTCCTGGTACTGCCAACCATTTTTTTCGCATCATTGACGGTAATTTACAAGGCAAGCCCAGCACGAATGGCATTCGGATCAATAAAAAAACTTGTTTCTCGCACGATCTCAAACATGGCGATGAAATTGAATTTGCCGGAGATGTAAGTGCCACTTACTACTGCAACAGCGATCGCGAATGTGATTCTGGTGGGCTAAATTCTAGCTCCCATCACAGCCCACCCACGCAAATTATTGAAAATATCGAGTTTGCTAATTCTAAAGAGTCAGTACTCGTTCGCTTGGCTTCCTTTCCCGAATTAATATCAAATCCGATACTAGAATTCGATCTCACGGGCGATATTACTTACATTAACCCCGCAGCTGTCGCTCAATTTCCCGATCTGCGAGACGTTAAACTCCAGCATCCGATTATGGCTGGAATTGTAGAAAGAGTGCAAGACGATCGCGAGACATTTTTCGTTCGCGAAATAGAAGTTCTTGACAAAATTTTCGAGCAATCCGTCCACTACCTACCAGAAAACGATCTGGTTAGGAGCTACATCGTCGATATTACCGCGCGCAAGCACACCGAGCTAGCGCTGCGAGAAAGCGAAACCAAAAACCGAGCTTTGCTCAAGGCGATTCCAGATTTGATCTTGCGGATCGGCAGAGACGGAACGTATCTGGACTACATACCAGCTAAAGACAGCGAGTTTTCTGCCACCAGCAGTCAAATGATTGGCAAAAACGAGTACGACGTGTTACCAACGGAAGTTGCCGAACAAAGAATGCGTTACGTCCATGCTGCCTTAGAGACAGGGAAACCCCAGCTTTTTGAGTATCAGCTACAGGTTAACGATAAGATTCGCGTGGAAGAAGCGAGAATCGTCGTTAGTGGCGATCGCGAAGTACTGGCTATTATCCGAGATATTACAGAGCGCAAACGGGTAGAAAGTTTACTACAACAAGCATACGACGAACTAGAACTGAGAGTAGAACAGCGAACGGCAGAATTAAGACTGGCAAACGAGCAACTCCGCAGAGAAATTACCGAGCGCCAGAGGGTAGAAGAGGCTTTGCGTTCCAGCGTTGCTACCAATCGCGCTCTGCTCAATGCAATTCCCGATTCCATGTTTCGCCTCAGTCAAGATGGCACTCTCCTCAACTACAAAGCAGCAAAGGATGATTGGCTGGTTGCTTCTCATACCGAGCCAGTTGGTAAAAAACTATCCGATCTATTTGTGCCAGAGATCGCTCTACCGTTAGTAGAATGTGTCGAGCAAGCGATCGCTACCGGTGAAATTCAAATATATGAATATAGATTGACAATCGCAGAGCAATCGCGAGATTACGAAGCACGAATTGCTTTAAGCGAAGAAGACGAAGTAATGGCGATCGTGCGCGACATCACCGAAAGAAAAGGAGCAGAAGCAGAAATCAGACACGCTCTAGCGAGAGAAAAAGAACTGAACGAACTAAAATCTCGCTTCGTCACGATGGCATCCCACGAATTCCGCACGCCATTGACAACAATTTTGTCTTCAGCAGAGTTATTAGAAGATTACAGTTCCAAGTGGACGGAGGAGAAAAAACGCCATCATTTCCAGCGCATCATTACAGCTGTCAAACACATGACTGGTTTGCTGGATGATGTCCTCTTAATTGGCAAAGCAGACGCAGGTAAGCTGGAATTCAATCCATCGTCCATAGATCCGATCGAATTTTGCCGCGAACTGGTTGAAGGGATGCAAATCACAACCACAGCTCATAAAATTATTCTGCGCACGCAGGGAGAGAGTATCAATGGCTGTATGGATGAAAAGCTTTTGCGACAGGTACTAGGAAATTTACTCTCCAATGCAATTAAGTATTCACCCAATGGTGGAAGTATTTATTTTGATATTGTTTCCAAGGAAGGAGTAGCAATCTTCCGAATTCAAGACGAAGGCATTGGTATTCCAATAGGCGATCGCGATCGACTCTTCCATTCCTTTCACAGAGCTAGCAACGTCGGTAATATCTCGGGTACGGGGCTAGGGCTTGCTATTGTTAAAAAATCTGTCGATCTTCACGGCGGTCAAATCTACGTAAAAAGCGAAGTTGGAGTCGGCACGATCTTTATGGTGAAAATACCGCTGTGTGAGGGAGTAGGGAGTAGGGAGT
The DNA here is from genome assembly GCF_000817735.3 of Scytonema millei VB511283. NCBI lineage: Bacteria > Bacillati > Cyanobacteriota > Cyanophyceae > Nostocales > Scytonemataceae > Scytonema > Scytonema millei. The sequence goes on from NZ_JTJC03000008.1 coordinate 177,425, forward strand.
AGGGAAAAGAGAGAGTCGCGGAGCAGCTATCAAGATCGCAAGTCAGAAGCATCTAGCCACCAGCCACTAGCCGCTATCCACTGATAACTGTCATCGGGGTGGCTACTACGCCTTTGGCATTACGGCTATTACCAATGCAGAGTTGTACTTGGGAAGGATACATTAACGGAAGAAACTACATAAAAGTTTATGTAGAGGGGGTGAAGAGATTATTCTTTCGCCAAAGGTGAAGAGATTTTAATTTCACCAGAAGTAAAAAGAGTTTGATTCTCACCTTTTCAAACAGCTCGGTAGAGGAAGTCCGTTATGTTTGAGCATTTCACTGATAAAGCAATTAAAGCAGTTATGCTTGCCCAGGAAGAAGCACGTCGCCTGGGTCACAATTTAGTAGGAACCGAGCAAATTTTATTAGGCTTGATTGGAGAAGGCACGGGAATTGCAGCAAAAGTATTAACCGAGCTGGGAGTGACCCTTCAAGCAGCCCGCGCCGAAGTGGAAAAAATAATCGGTAGAGGAAATCGTCCAGCGATGGCTGAAATTCCCTTTACACCAAAAGTCAAGCGCGTATTCGAGCAAGCTTTCACAGAAGCACGCACTTTGGGGCATAATTACATCGGTCCAGAACATGTGTTGTTAGGTTTGCTCCAAGAGGGAGAAGGTGTCGCTGGAAAAGTTCTACAAAACTTGGGGGTCGATTTAGACGAAGCCCGTGGTAACACGATTCGCAAGTTAGGCGAAGTTGCAACTGTTGCTAGTGCTGGTAGACAAGGACGCAAGGGTTTTGGCACGGCTCCTAGCAAAACTTCGACGCTAGATGAGTTTGGGACGAATTTAACGAAGCTAGCGGCGGAAGGTAAGCTAGATCCTGTCGTCGGTCGTGAAAAAGAAGTTCAACGTGCCGTGCAAATTTTAGGTCGGCGCACGAAGAATAACCCCGTATTGATTGGCGAACCTGGTGTTGGTAAAACCGCGATCGCGGAAGGATTGGCGCAACGGATTGCTAACAACGACGTACCCGAAACTTTGGTAGACAAGCAGCTATACAGTCTTGATATGGGCTTGTTAGTTGCTGGAACTCGCTATCGCGGCGACTTTGAAGAACGGATCAAATCTGTTTTGGATGAAGTGCGATCGAATAGCAGCGTTATCCTATTTATCGACGAAATCCATACTTTAATTGGCGTAGGCGGTGTCGAAGGCGGAATCGATGCGGCGAATATGCTCAAGCCTGCCTTAGCTAGAGGCGAGTTGCAGTGCATGGGAGCTACTACCCTAGATGAGTACCGCAAGCACATCGAGCGAGATGCAGCACTAGAAAGGCGTTTCCAGCCAGTGATGGTAGATGAACCTAGTGTTGTCGAGACAATCGAGATTTTGTTTGGACTGCGCGATCGCTACGAGCAACACCACAAAGTTAAGATGTCAGATCTAGCTTTGGCTGCTGCTGCTAAATTGTCCGATCGCTACATTAGCGATCGCTTTTTGCCCGATAAGGCGATCGATTTGATCGACGAAGCAGGTTCTCGCGTCCGCTTCCGCAACTCGAAGCAGTCTCCCGAAACCCAAGCACTCAAGCAAGAATTGGTGCAGGTAACGAAAGATAAAGAAGCCGCAGTCTCGGCACAAGATTTTGACAATGCTGGGAAATTGCGCGATCGCGAGTTGGAAATCGAGCAACAACTGAAGGCGATCGCTGAAAATAGAAAGCAAGAAATCGAAAACGCTAGCGTTCCTGTAGTAGACGAAGAAGACATTGCTCAAATTGTCGCTTCTTGGACGGGCGTACCTGTCAGCAAGCTAACGGAATCTGAATCAGAGTTGCTGTTGCACTTAGAAGATACTCTGCACCAGCGTCTAATCGGACAAGAAGAAGCCGTTACAGCTGTTTCTAAAGCTATCCGCAGGGCGCGAGTTGGATTGAAGAATCCCGACCGTCCGATCGCTAGCTTTATCTTCTCCGGTCCTACTGGTGTAGGTAAGACGGAGTTGGCAAAATCCCTTGCTGCATACTTCTTCGGTTCGGAAGAAGCGATGATTCGCTTGGATATGTCGGAATTCATGGAACGACATACTGTTTCTAAGCTCATCGGTTCGCCTCCTGGTTACGTTGGCTTTGACGAAGGCGGACAACTAACGGAAGCCGTGCGGCGCAAACCATACACCGTGTTGCTATTCGACGAGATCGAGAAAGCACACCCTGACGTGTTTAATATGCTGTTGCAAATCATGGATGACGGTCGTTTGACCGATGCCAAGGGACGCACGGTAGACTTTAAAAACACGCTGATTATTCTCACCTCTAATATTGGTTCGAGAGTCATTGAAAAAGGTGGCGGTGGAATTGGATTTGAATTAGATGGCGATCGCGCTGACGCACAATACGATCGCGTCCGTAACTTGGTACAAGAAGAACTCAAGCAACATTTCCGTCCTGAGTTTCTCAACCGTCTTGATGAGGTCATTGTCTTCCGTCAACTCAATAAGAATGAAGTCAAGCAAATTGCTGACATCATGCTTCAAGAGATTTCTAGCCGCTTGACCGAGCGTTCTATTACCTTGAAAGTGACAGAGCGTTTTAAAGATAAAGTGGTCGATGAAGGCTACAATCCCAGCTACGGTGCTAGACCGTTGCGCAGAGCAATGATGCGGCTGTTGGAAGATTCTTTAGCCGAAGCTATGTTATCCGGTCGCATTAACGATGGCGACACAGCTCTAGTTGATGTTGATGCTGACGGTCAAGTCCAAGTCAGCAAAGTAGAAGCAAAAGAATTGATGTTGTCTTCTGCTAGCTAGAATGTTTTTGAATAAACCATAAATGTAGGGTGAGCAAATGCTCGTCCTACATTTTTTTGAGACTCGAAAAACGCGGAAGTGAAATTCAAACGAGTTTGTCAAATAAATTGGGTCAAGGGGAAAAGTTAGGATGGAAAGCGATCGCCAAATTCGATAGCAAAACGATTGAGCGCAGGTTTCCAATCACGAATTGGCATGGTCCGCTTTTTAGCAATATTCTGGAGCGCCAGGTAAACACTTTCAGAGCGGACTCGTCAGTAGGAAAAGCACTTCGGATTTCTCAGCACTTTTCTCAGAGTCATATTCATTGACTCGATGACATTGGTGGTGTAGATAGCTTTGCGAATCTCAGGCGGAAAGGCAAAAAACGGGATAATGTGCTGCCAGTGAGTCATCCAAGACTTGCTGATGGTGGGGTATTGCCGATCCCCTGCATTCAGCAAAGCGTAGCAACTGCTGTTCTGCCTGGGCTTCAGGGAAGAGCGGTGTAAACCAGTCTCAGGTCAGCGGCGACGGCTTTACGGTCTTTGTAGGACACGTAGCTCAAGGAATTTCTCACCAGATGAACAATGCACATTTGTACCTGGGTTTTGGGAAACACAGCGACAAATCGCATCTGGGAAGCCCGTTAAGCCATCTACACAAGCGATGAAGATATCCTTCACCCCCCGATTTTGTAACTCTGTTAAAACCTGTAACCAAAACTTGGCGGATTCATTCTGGGTCATCCACATCCCCAAGAGTTCCTTAGCACCCGATAAATTAACTCCTAAAGCCAAGTGGATGGCTTTGTTGATAACTCGTCCAACAGGCGCAGACTTTGACGACGATTGCATCAAAGTAAACGATTGGGTAAACCGAATCAAGACTACGATTTTGCGCCTTGTTTGCGCTCCTCTTCCACGGCAGAGCGCGACATTGGAAATCAAGCCAGCTGACACCTCCACCCCGTAGAGGTCTTGTAGCTGTGCTTGGATGTCACGAGTACTCATGCAAGAGCGCATACAACGACAGAATCTTGTCATCAAACCCGTCAAATCGCGTTTGTTCCAACAGCAACATTGTGGTCTTTTATACTCCACGAACTTTTCCCATAACTCAGCCAACGATGGGTTTACAGGGGTAGAGATTGGGGTAATAGTGCTAACGGTTGAAAGTGCTGCCTGTGGTTTGTACTTCGTTAGCGTTTCATCAAAGTTACCAGAAATGAGATCCAGCTCGATTTGATTTGCTCTCATCTGCGTAGCGCGAGCGTGTAGTTGGCGTATCGTCAAAGCCAAGTGAAAGATAATGACGCTTACCGCCATAAGAGAAAACTAGCTGTAGCCGACCATTAGAGTTTTTGACCCGAACTGCTCCTTTGGAAGCCTTCTGTTTTCTGCTTTCTGAGTACATATATGTCTTGGGGTAAACGCCAATAATTTACCCCAATTTTCACTCTAAAAGCACCTAAACTACCCCAATTTTGGGCACAAGTTCAGAACTTTTGTACTATTGACTCGAATGACACAAAAATGCAAAACCCCTAAAAATCAACGGTTTCAGGGGTTTCGGTCAAAAAGCGGGCAGCGAGAATCGAACTCGCATCAATAGCTTGGAAGGCTATGGTTTTACCACTAAACTATGCCCGCACGCTGTTGACGATACGAGATGCCGCTACTGGAGAACTCAATTAGAATAACATAGATTTTATTGAGTTTGCACGCAGTTACTCAGCAATCGGGAAGTAGGGAGTGGTGAAGTGGCTAGCGATCGCGACTTTTCGTTCTGATTTCTGACTTCTGATAAGTCTTCCATAAGCTATTCTGGTCTTAGCTGTAGCGATCGTTTAGGATATTTGGCAGTGGGCAGCTTATATGTTTCAAAATCTTCCTCTTTGACTCCATCTAATTTTCAAGTGCTGACATCGCAACCAGGCGATCGCAACTTCCACTGGCAAGTTCGTCCTGCCGGACTGGAAGATGTGTCGAGCGTCGCAGAAATTTTGGCAGACAGTTTTCACTCTCGCGAAGGATTTTTTGGTTGGACTTACCCGTTGTTGAGGCTGGGAATTTACGAAGACATTCGCCATCGCATCCATACCACTGCCCCCCATCACGTCTGTTTAGTCGCAGTTGAAAAAACTGCACAAAATGAAAATATAGGTATCTATTCCCATGACAGTACGTTAGGTATAGCTGGAACAGTAGAACTGGCATTGCGAACAATCTCGCTGGGAACCGCTTACAGCTTTACACCCTATCGCCAAAGCTATCAATATCCCTATCTTTCAAATCTAGCCGTTCATACAACTCGTCGCCGCCAAGGAATAGCCGGGAAATTACTGCTTAGCTGCGAACAAGTTGCTAAATCTTGGGGTTTTGACGATCTATTTCTCCATGTCTTAGAAAACAATCATCAAGCACGACAACTCTATCTAAAATTGGGATATCAGTTAGAACGAATTGATACAAGTTGGAGCCATTGGCTATTTCAACAACCTCGGCAGTTACTATTACACAAGCGCCTCAAATCCAGCAATAGTACTTGAATGCGATTTTGGGACTGACAGCTAGATTGAAAACTTGACACTGGAATGACGATCTCTGACATTGAGCGGCGCAAAGCTGTCTATCCTTTCAGGTCGCTCTATCTATTCCGCCACTAGCAAAAACGATACAAATTGTAACCGCTGCCAAATAATTAAGTAAAAGTTAAAATATTCAGGCAATTCGGTATTAATTATTGCTTAAATAAATATTAGTCTCTTCTCAGCCTATAAGATTTCTGAATTTAATCTTTATTAAGGCTTTAAACTTACCTCATAGTTACTTTATATCAGCCTTTGCTAGATCAAATAGAATATGAAGCAAAATGGGTAACCAGAAGGCAAAAGTTGCGTTTTTGTTTGCTCAGTCGTCATGTTTTGGATCGAAGGGAAGGCAAAGCAGTTGGATTTGACTCCTAGCTACTCTTTATACTTACAAACCCACAGAAAACTTATCTTGAGTAGGAAAAATGGATAGCAAAATCCGATCGTATTACCAACCTGCTCTACTACTAGCCCAAACCCCTTGTAGCAGTATCGGCATTACCGATTCCTGTGGTTCTAGCAGCATGACACATATCAACGAAAGTCAGAATGCTTCGGAAATTCTACAGCTGCTGCACAACGGGCAAGTACTGATGGTCAACAGTCGCCGCAGAAATGGCTTGATCGTGATCAAGCGCTTTCATGCAGAATTTGCCGGACCTGGAGCCGCAGTGGGGGGTTTTTACGATCGCGATTGTCAAGCAGCAATACCAGTCGGGAATCTTTCTTTAGTTACGCCTGAATCTCATGAAGACTGTCAGAAAGCTTACTTAATCCGAAGGCAGTGGATTCGGTTGATGAAGCAAATTACCGAGAAGACAGTTCCCCAGCAACGAGTGCAAAAAATTCTCGAACAATTTGAACAGTATTTTGACACGGAAACTGTAAATCGCGTTTCAGACGAGGCTTTTGCCCTGCTAGTTGGCATTCTGCCCCAAACTGTTGCTATGGTACGCCGACCGAGTGGCATTGAGCGTCGCCGACTTTAAAGTACGGAGTTTAGGAGTTAGGGAAAACTGACAAGATTCTCTCTAAAGTACGAGCATTTTCCTCTGGTGTGCCGATAGTAATTCGCAAGCCGTTGCTAATCTGTCTGACTAACGTACCGCTGGCTTGTAACTGTTGATGCAACTTGCTAAGGGAATCGCTTTCTAGGGCGATCGCATCCTGCTGTAACTGAATAAAAATAAAATTAGCCATACTCGGATAGACTTTGAACTGAGGGCAAGCGGTTAAAGCCTGCATCAGCTTGCTTCTTTCAGATAAAATTTGGGGAATTGCACTTAATAAGGTGTGACGATACTGAAGAGAGATCGCGGCTGCGGCTTGAGAATATGTAGGTAAATTATAAGGGAGACGAATTTTTTCCAAAGTCATAATTAATTCTGGATGCCCGATCGCATAGCCTACCCGATGTGCTGCTAAGCGAAAAGCTTTGGAAAATGTCCGCAGTACAATCCAATTCGGTCGGTGCAATAATTCGCTGGCAACAGTTGTTTGACTAAACTCGAAATAAGCTTCATCAATGACGACTAAAATCTCCTGTGGCAAGCTACGCAACCACTCTAATTCTGCTGTAGTTAAAGCATTAGCTGTAGGTGAATTGGGATGGACGACAAACACAACGCGGATGGGAGGATTTTGCTCGTTCGCGATCGCCAATTTTGCCGCAGCTAGATCGATCTCGAAGTTGTCGGCTTTTCGTCCCACCGCGATCGCGGGAATACCCAAAGTTTGAGCTAAAATTCCATACATCGAAAACGTGGGATTGGCAACTAAAATCGCTCCCTCTCCCTGCAAGCAAGTCGCAATTAACAAAGAACGAATCAGTTCGTCCGAACCATTACCGACAGAAATGTTGGCACTGGTAAAACCAGCATCAGCTAGTACCGCTGACTCACTGGCATACTGGGCGATCGTACTTTTGAGCTGAGCGTGTCCCCCATCAGGATAACGGTTACTCTCCAGTGCGTGTTGATACATCCAGGCAAGCTTGTCTTTCAACTCTTGGGGTAGATCGAACGGACTTTCATTCGTATCTAAGCGATCGAGCGAAATTGACGACTCAACAGCTTTTCCAGATGAGCTGTTGGGATGGGGTTTGTAAGCTGTGAACTGAGCCAGGTCTGAGCGGATGAATGGCAGCATTACTTGCCTGATAACTGACAGAAAGACTTCATTATATCCCAAATCTCAGGCAGGACATTAGCTAAAGCGTGGTCGCTGTCTAGCTCGATTAATTGTACCCAAGGGCGGTGAAGCGCAAAATTGCGGCTAGATTGAACTGGAATCACTTCATCATGAATCCCGTGAAGAATGAGAGTAGGGAGAGGGCGGGATATTTCTGTTTCTCGATACTGGATAGCATCAAGAACGAAATTATAATTTAGAGGTAATAGGCAGTTTTCGCCGTAATGATAGGTCTGTAGATACCTATCTGTCTGCCATTGCTGAAGCTGTGCCGTGCCTAATCGCGGCAGCCAGTGGGTGAGAAATTCAAATGCGGGTGCGAGTAATACTAACCGTTGAATTTGCTGGTAATTCTGCCCCAACCAAGCTGCGGTTAGCCCGCCTAAACTAGAACCAATAACTGTGACAGATGTAGGAAGTGGTGGTAACAGGGTAACAACTTGATGTAACTGCCGCGTGATTGTTAAATGTGAAAAATCGCCCTGATTCAGATCGGGAACGCATAAAGATAGACCGATTTGGGCAAAGCGATCGCATAGATAGACTGCCTTAGCTGACTGAGGGCTAGAGGCAAAACCATGTAGATAGATGAATTTGCTACTCAAGTGACAATTTGTTGTCAAAGTGATTGACAGTTGACAGTTATTGTGATGCAAGCAGATAACTACAAAGCATTAATCGTCTTACCCATCAATTTAACGTTTTCACGTTGACAAATTCATGTCGACCGAGCATTAGACAATTTTAGTATTGAGTAAGTTGACTAAATTCTTGACTAGCGAAGGATTAGCTACCGCAGCAGCATTCGCTCCTACACCGCTGTCCGTCATTATTTCTTCAGTTGTCTCCCCAGACATGAGAGAGGTAGAGACAGAGCCTAATAACCCAACGACCTTCATCCGAAAAGCGATTTGTTGGATGGATTCTAATGGTTGTTGCAACTGCTTGGCGATCGCTTCAATTGAAGTTTTACCATTAACGAGTTCCCATACTTGCCTTTCTTGGGCATCGAGTTGGAATCGCGGCTTAGCAACAACATTCTTATTCAAAATGTCAGATGGGGTTGGCAGTTTTGCTGTAAATGGCTTCCAGTCTCGCAATACCCGCAAACCTAATAAAGTTGCCTCCGCTACTGGCAAGCTCAAACCCGTCATTTCGATTTTCGGTAAAGTCGCTTGCGAATTAAAGCTAAAATGACCCCGCGATAATTTAAATAAAGCGCAGACGGGCTGAATGACTTGAGCGTGAAACAAAACCTGTAATTGTTCGGCATTCAACTGTCCGTTGGTTTTCAACTCAACTCCCAGAGGATGTTCTATGCCATTTGGCTCAGACAAGATATTGAGTAATTCTGGTGCGATCCAGCCCCGCTTATCGATCATTGAGAGCAAGTGCTGATTATCGAGTTGCTCGACTATTGCAACAATACCACCTGCTTGAAACCAGAGATAGCAGCTTTTTCCTAGTTGAGAGTCGTCACTTGGTTCAGGCTCAAGCGAAAGTAAGCCTGTTTGATGAAATTGCTCGATGAATTGAAAAATATTTAGTAAGGAAAATTCTAATAATTGTCCGGTAATTTCCATAATTGGCTGTTCTCAATTTGATTCCCACCCTTGCCAAGTCTTGTGATGTTACTTACATCTTCATTGCTGCGAATGCTGCTAGATAAAAAGAGCTAAAACTTTTATCTAAAAATAGTACAAGCCATTTATAACAACTGTAGTTGTCGAAAATATCCGTGAAATTATTGATATTTGCGATCGAACTTGGCAAGCTTACGCAGATTGTCCACAAATAAGATGGCAAAAAAACAAGCTAGCCGTGATGTGACTAGCTATGAATCAAACTAGAAATGAATTCGACGAAAACAGGGATTAGTCTTACCATTAACGCATGGTGACGAATTCTTCAGCGGTAGAGGGATGGATGCCAACAGTAGCATCGAAATCTTTTTTGGTTGCGCCCATAGTCACGGCGATCGCTACTCCTTGAATAATTTCCGCCGAGTATTCTCCTACCATATGCGCTCCCAAGACTCGTTCGGTCTGAGCATTGACAACTAATTTCATCAGCGTCTTATCAGCAGCACCAGTCAAGCTGTGAAATAGGGGACGAAAACGGGCGCGATAGATTTTGACCCCATCTTCACTCAGTTGGGCGATCGCGTCATCCTCTGTCATGCCGACAGTAGCAGCTTCGGGGGTAGAAAACACCGCTGAGGCAACGGTTTCGTGGTTAAAAGCACGGCGCAGATTGCCAAATTCCGTATCCGCAAAAGCACGACCTTCACCAATAGCGACAGGAGTGAGATTAATCCGGTCGGTACAGTCACCGACTGCAAAGATATTTGGCTGGGAAGTTTGACCAAATTCGTTCACCGCGATCGCATTAGTGGTACTGTAGCCTGGACCTTCTAGAGAACTGGGAACTAAATCTATGCCAGCATTTTCTAAGCCAAGTCCTTCAACATAAGGAGTACGACCAGTTGCAGCTAAAATGACATCGGCAACCACTGGTTCTCGATCCTGCTCGGAAAGAGTCAGCTTTAATCCTTCGGGAACGCGATCGATCGCCGTAACAACATTATCAGCGATTACATGAATTCCGTGATGAATCATGCCTTGCTGAATTTCATTACGGATGTCGCGATCGAATCCTCGTAAAATCAAATCTTTGCGAATAATTTGGGTAACTTCGCAACCCAGACCGCGCATAATACAGGCAAACTCCACCCCAATGTAACCCGCTCCAATAATCGCTATGTGTTTGGGTTTTTCTGGTAGGTGAAACATTTCATTCGAGGTAATGACATGTTCCATACCTGGAATGTCTGGTTTAATCGGACGACCGCCAACGGCAATTAAGATTTTTTCAGCCGTGACTTTGCGCCCGTCTACTTCGATCGTGTGGGGATCTACCAAAGCGGCGCGACTGGGAATTAACTCGACTCCAGCTTTTGCTAAAAAGTTGATATGCAACTGAGAAAGACGGTTCACTTCGTTGTCAATAACAGTGATGAAGTGTTGCCAATCTAAACTTGTCTCGCCAACCTGCCAGCCATAACCCGCAGCATCGTGAAACAAAGCCGGAAACCGAGAACCGTAGACCATGAGTTTTTTTGGAATACAGCCTCGGACGACACAAGTACCACCAACGAGACTTTCTTCTGCGATCGCTACCTTTGCACCGTAGCTAGCTGCCCGTTTAGAAGCTGCCAGTCCTCCAGATCCAGCGCCAATGACAAATAAATCGTAGTCGAATGTCATGAGTCAATATGTTCCTATGGTAGTTGGTAGTTGGTAGTTGGTAGTTGGTAGAAAAATTATCTATCACCTATCAACTAATTTGGTCGCGATATTTAAGTTTGTGGTCAGATAAACTGTTGGAATGGGAGGGTATCTAACAGGCGTACTGTACGGGTTTAAATTTAATCTAACAAGAAGAATTCCTCTCCGGTGGTTGGATGGATGCCAAGGTTTGCGTCAATATCTTGTTTAGCGATGCCTTTTTGGATCGACACTGCCAGACTTTGAATAATCTCAGCAGCATTTTCGCCTACCATATGAGCGCCTAACACGCGATCGCTGCGCCGATCTACCACTAATTTCATCATCGCCTGCTCAGAGCGATCTGTCATGCTGTAAAACAGGGGTTCAAATTGGGTGCAGTAGCATTGCACGGCATCGCCAAATTGTTCGCGTGCTTGCGCTTCTGTCAATCCTACAGCAGCAGCTTCAGGACGGGCAACGACAGCGGTAGGAACGAGAGTGTAATCAATTTGTGGCGATCGCTGGTCAAAAATCATGCGCGCTACTGCCCGACCTTCTGTTCTGGCAACGGGAGTCAATTGCTTGCGATTGGTACAATCACCGACAGCAAAGATATGCGCCTGGTTCGTGCGACTATCGGCATCAACCGCGATCGCGCCTTTTTCATCCAATTCTACCCCAGCGTTTTCTAGACCCAGGTTTTCAGTATTGGGGCTTCTGCCTGTGGCAAAGAGAACGGTATCGACTGTGACGAATTGAGGATCGTCGCCTTCTAAAACAACTTGCAATCCTGTAGCACCTTGTTTGATTTCTTTTGCCGTTGTGTTGCCGAGAAATTGAATTCCTCTTTGATTCAATCCCTGCTGTACGGCAGTACGAACATCGTCATCAAATCCCGATAAAATTGTTTCATCGCGATCCATTAATGTCACTTCGACACCGAAGGCATTCATCATGCTAGAGAATTCCACGCCAATGTAACCGCCACCAACAATTGCTAACTGTCGCGGTAGCTGAGGAAGTTCAAACATTTGACGGGATGTAATTGCATATTCGATCCCTGGAATTTTTGATGGTTTGATGGATTTGCCACCTACCGCAATAATAATTTTGTCAGCCGTAATTTTGCGTCCGTCGATGTCTACGGTATGTGGATCGATAAAAGTTGCTTGACCTCGAATGACATCAATTCCCGCCTGTTGAAACTTGTTTAAAAAAGACTGGCGGCGCTGTTCGATTTGTTGATGAACTGAGGCGATAAAATCAGACCAATCAAAGTAGCGATCGCATTTGCTCCAGCCGTAACTTGCAGCCGCGCGATCGTGTAAGGCAAAATCAGCAGCGTAGACGATAAACTTTTTCGGGATACAACCGCGATTGACGCAAGTACCGCCAATTGCCTCTCGTTCGGCAATTCCAACGCGGACACCGTAAGTTTTAGCTTGTCTTGCAGCGGCTACTCCCCCAGGACCAGCACCAATGATAAACAAGTCATAATCGAAAGCCATAGTGAATTTGAGGAAAAATTTAGGCACAAAGCTCTAAACCTATCGGATTCTCGGCTTTATTTCCTCTCTCTGCGGTCTGTTTTTCCTTTCGATCCCTGCTTGACAAATTTGCCACAACCGCAGTTACAAGCGGTAGCAACGGCAACTGGTTAATTATCGAGCGATCGCGTCTTTCATGTCTTATCCCACAAACTGCTGTGGAGTTTAGGTGGCGATCGCCTTAAATCTCGGTATAGCATTAGAGTCATTTTTTATATATTTGAGTGTTTTTACGCAAACTCGCTATTTTTATATATTTGTTTTTACATAAAACAGACACTATTTGAAGATTAGGTAAAATTACAAATTGTTGAGTAGTCTTTTCAACTTACTTAAACTACGATTGTGGCTGAGTATAGCTAACTTATATCTACATGATCGGCTACTTATCTAAGTTTTTTTATATCCTTGCGGGCAAGAGAAGACAACTAATTTTCCTGATATTCTTCTTTCTCTTGACTTCTCTCATGGAAGCAATAGGAATTGGACTAGTTGGACCCTTTATTGCCTTGGCAAGCAATCCCCAGGTTATCTATCAAAATCCCTGGCTGCATTGGTTTTATACTCAGTCGGGCCTGCAAAATGATAAACATTTTTTATATTTACTAAGTGCAATAACTGTCGGGATTTTATACTTCAAATCCGTCCTAAGTTTTTACGGTCAAAAGTATGTATTTCAATTCTCCTTCAAACAGCAAGGCGAACTTTCAGCAAAGTTACTTCGCTCTTATTTAGCAGCACCTTACACTTTTCATTTAACCCGAAACTCAGCATTATTAATTCAGAATATTGTCAACGAAACTGATAAATTCTGCACTCATTTTATGCTACCTTTTCTTACATCTTTAGCCAATATCACTGTGATATTGGCTTTGATTTTTTTGCTATCGAAGACAAACTTAATAGCAACATTAAGCGTAGCAGCAATTCTTTTACCAGCCTTTGGTTCGATCTACTTTTTCAGATACAAAATTTCACAATGGGGGCAAGAAGCTTCTGAATCTAACACAGAAATGATTCGGATTATCAATCATGGATTAGGAGGACTGAAAGAAACACGTATTATTGGTTGTGAATCTTATTTTGAGAATCAAATGAGAGCGCAGATTGATAAATTTGCTTTTGCACTTAGCTCCTTTCAAGCATTTTCAATTTTACCGCGCATCTTACTGGAAGCTATTCTAGTAACTTTTTTAGTTGGATTTACAATTATATTTTTACTATCTAATCAGAATGCAGAAAACTTAACTTCTGTTCTGGGTGTTTTTGCAATGGCTTCAATTCGCCTGCTGCCATCAGTCAGTAATACAATCTATGCTTTTGGCATCATGAGAAATAGCACTTATTCAGTTGATAAAGTTTATCACGATTTGAAAGAAACAGAAAACCTAGAATTCGAGCGAGGTCAAAAAATACTAGACGAGCTAAGCTTACGCAAGCTATTTGATTCAAAAAGCTATAGCAGATGCTGTCTGCCATTCGAGCAAGAAATTATTTTAGACAAAATTACTTATCGCTATCCTAGCGCCACAGAAACCAATCTCAAAGGAATCTCTTTACACATTAAAAAAGGTCAGTCTATTGGGATAATTGGTAAATCTGGAGCAGGCAAGACAACATTAATTGATGTCATCTTGGGACTTTTGACACCAGAAACAGGAGACATTAAAGTTGATAGTAAAACAATATACAACGATCTGCGCTCCTGGCAAAATCTAATTGGCTACATTCCGCAGTCTATTTTTCTGATCGATGACACAATTGAGAAAAATATTACTTTTGGTGTTCCAGACGATCTGATTGACAAGCCAAGATTAGAGAAAGCTATTCAGTCAGCTCAGTTAGAGGAATTGATCGAGCAACTTCCCGATGGAATCAATACAGTCGTTGGCGAACGGGGAGTACGCCTCTCGGGAGGACAACGCCAGCGCATCGGAATTGCTCGCGTCCTCTATCACGAACGGGAAATTTTGGTGCTAGATGAAGCTACTGCTGCACTGGATCGCGAAACTGAAAGTCTTGTCAGCGAGGCTATTCGCTCTCTCAGTGGTACTAAAACCATGATTATCATAGCTCACCGTCTTTCTACTCTCGAACATTGCGATCGCGTCTATTCGATTGAAAAAGGTCGAGTCGTTAAATCGGGTAGTTATCAAGAAGTTGTTGCGTGCGTATAGATTCTCAAAAGAGCTAGCGATCGAGTATTTGCCTTAAGTTAGGAGATCTTTATAAAGTAAATATAGAGAGACTTTTGGAGAGATGACGATCGTGGCACAGGCTAGAAATGTTCTCGGTAGCGAACTGAAAACTTGTTGCAGCGCTCCTATGACTGGGTATTACCGTGATGGTAAATGTAATACTGGTGCAGGCGATTATGGAGCGCATGTCGTTTGCGCAGAACTAACGGCAGAGTTCTTGAATTTTACCAAGTCACAGGGAAACGATCTCAGCACGCCCGTACCTGAGTTTAACTTCCCTGGCTTAAAACCAGGCGATCGCTGGTGCTTGTGTGCTTCTCGTTGGAAAGAAGCTCTAGATTCTGGTGTTGCACCGCCAATAATTTTACAGTCAACTCATGCATCGGCACTAGAATACGTTTCTCTGAGCGAACTCAGGCAGCACGCTCTCGATCGCGATACAACTAATATGTCTGAATAACACGTCAATCTATTCTCTACTCTCTTGCGATTCGCCACTCGCCAGTCATAGAAGTTGGGGTGGGACAAGTCTTTTGATTAAAATCACACTTGTAGATGAATGGTTCCTGCCAGTGTAAAGGAATTTCTAGCAAGTCTCGCGTCCCAGTCATCCCCTGCCCGATAAAGAGTAATAGCGCGATCGAATTTAAAATAGCATGGACGATCCGCCAGCGATGGGAGCGATCCTGATAGATATCTTGCATAATTGCTAAGGAAAAAATCATTAGCATTGCTGCTGTCAGTCCGATGTAGAAATGAGAGATAAACCATTCGTTATCGCGACGGAAGACACCTTCTTGGAAACCTAGAATTACCAAGCCCATTCCTGTCAAAGTGGCAAACACTCCCCGCCAAAGTTTCTGTTTAGCGCGGTAAAGCAACACCAAAGAGGCTATGGTTGCACCAAACATCAGGGTGATGAAGATAACTTGAAAAGGGTTTTTACTCCAGATTTGGTTAGTTGCAATATGACTAAAAATGGGACGGGCAAGTCCCACAAGTGCCAATCCTACCACGCCCCCAGCCAACCACTTGCCGAATTTATTATGTTCTGTGCCAACTGTCGGGGGAATTTTACTTTTATCGCCCCCTTTAGCTTGCAATCGGCGCTGGCGCGTCTGCCATGCGAAGTTAGCCACGATTCCAATTAAAGGAAAAATGAAGGTAACGGCGATCGCGGGATGCAAAAGTCTCCAAGCATCGAGTAAGTCTACCATACAAAACCTCTGCAACAATAATGAGTTTAATGTGCTAGTCCACTAACAAATGTATGTGGGTTGCAGTATACCCCCATTACTGAAGCCAATCCCGATCGCGATCGAGTTTGAGATGATTCTTGATGCACCGTAATTTGCTACTGCTGTTGCGAGAGTGCATCTAGGGGCGCTTGAGCAATATAACTTACCCGTGAGGGAACTTCAGCTATTGCTCTACGGTCATAGAACTATCTGAATATCCGATTCTTTTTCTACGGCATAACATCGAGTTATTGCTGGTAGATCTCTATTGGAACAGTTAGGAGCAAACAAAATTTCAACTACTAGCTAAAACTTGACATAATAAACGATAATAAAAATTATAATTATTTTACAATTGTGTTACCTAACATGGATTGCTAACAACAATCTAGTGGATTTGTTAGGAAAATTATTGGGTAGTAGGAATGACAGTTTCTCAGATTAAAAGTCAGGGGATAGAGCAGAGAGAACTCAGGCGCGTGAGGCGATCGCGTCTCGCTACGCTAGTTATGCTCAGTATTGTGGCATTTTCTAGCCTGATAGTTGGAGGATGGTTTGCCGGAGAAGGCACAATTACTTCGATTTTTTTACAATTGCAAAATTTTCAAAATAATCCTCCTTTTTGGTTAGAAGTACCAATGCTATCAGGAGGATATTTACTAGCTCCCACAATTGTTTTACTCCTAATTGTGATGCTAGTTATGCGAATTTCTCCCCAACCGAAACGATGGTCGCGACAAATTGTAGTAGCGATATTACTGCTGCTGACTATCCGTTATATTATTTGGCGATCGCTAACTACCCTCAATCTTGCTACTCCCCTCAATGGTGTATTTAGTCTGGGACTATTATTTTTAGAATTTATAGTATTAACCAGCAGTACAATTCAACTATTTTTAATGTTGAATGTCAAAGACCGCAGCCGCGAAGCCGACCGCTTTGCTGTAGCCGTGCTTGACGGTAGTTTTGCCCCAACAGTTGATATTTTAATTCCTACTTATAACGAGCCTACTTTTATCCTCAGACGGACTATTATCGGTTGCCAAGCCCTGGAATATCCGTATAAAAAAATCTACTTACTTGACGATACGCGCCGACCGGAAGTCAAAGATTTAGCTAGAGAGTTGGGCTGTCAATATTTAACTCGTTCCGATAATAAGCACGCTAAAGCAGGTAACTTAAATCATGCGATCGCCAAAACTCAAGGCGAATTAATTGTTGTCTTTGATGCCGATTTTGTCCCAACTAAAAACTTTCTCACTCGAACTGTTGGTTTTTTCCAAAACGAAAAAATTGCTTTAATTCAAACACCCCAAAGTTTTTATAACGCCGATCCAATCGCCCGTAATTTAGGGTTAGAAGATGCAGTTACCCCAGAAGAAGAAGTTTTTTATCGTCAAATTCAGCCAATTAGAGACGGATCTGATAGCGTCATTTGTGCTGGTACTTCTTTTGTCGTCAGACGCAAAGCGCTACAAGCTGCTGGCGGTTTTGTCACAGATTCTTTGAGCGAAGATTACTTTACAGGAATTCGTTTATCAGCTCAGGGTTATCGATTAATTTATTTAGATGAAAAACTCAGTGCGGGTTTAGCAGCCGAAAACATCGCCGCTCATGCTACGCAGCGGATCAGATGGGCGCAAGGGACGTTACAAGCATTTTTTATCGACGCAAACCCTTTAACAATCAAAGGATTGCGACCTTTACAAAGAATTGCGCATTTAGAAGGATTATTGCATTGGTTCACTAGTATTTCCCGGGTTGGGTTTTTATTTATGCCGCTTGCCTATTCATTTCTAGGAGTGATTCCACTCAGGGCAACAGCAACCGAATTGTTATACTTCTTTTTGCCCTACTATTTAGTTCAACTCTCAGTATTTGCTTGGTTGAATCACCGCTCGCGCTCGGCTTTACTATCAGATATATACTCTTTAGTTTTATGCTTTCCCTTGGCTTTGACTGTAATTCAAGTCATGTTAAGACCGTTCGCCAAAGGATTTAAAGTCACTCCAAAAGGACAACAGCGCGATCGCTTTTCATTTAATTGGAAACTAGCTTCACCTTTAATTATTTTGTTTGCGATCACAGCTATCAGTCTGTGGCGCAACTTAGGAATGTCTATGGCCAAAGCAGAATGGGCAACAACAGTACCATTAGAAATTGCTCAACAAATTCGAGGTATTGGTTTGGGTTGGCTGTGGAGTGGCTACAACTTAATTATGTTGGGTATTGCAATTTTAATTCTGCTTGACGCTCCCAAGCCAGATGTTTACGATTGGTTTGCTCTCCGGCGAACAGTAAGGTGCAATATTCAAGGGGAAAATTATTGGGGAGTCACGACGATGATTTCTGAAGTTGGAGCGGAAATTGCTTTGACACAAAAAGCAATAATTTCAGCAGCAGAAATGCAGCCAGTCACGTTAGAAATTATGGAGGAAGGAGTAAAATTAACTGGTGAAGTCATTCGGACTGGATTTCAAAATGAATTTCCTACAGTTAGGGTCATGTTTCAACAACTCAATCTCAGCCAACATCGCCGCTTAGTAGAAATGTTATTTTGTCGCCCTGGACAATGGAAGCGCCATAACACGCCAGGGGAATTCAAATCGATTTTACTGATTCTGAAAATTCTATTCCGACCGCGAATCATATTCGATCGCAATATAGATGTCAATGCGATCGCAGTTTCTCAAGGATAGATGTTAGTTGACGGTAAACGCTACGCTACACTCCGTGAAGACGGTTGACAGCTAACTGTGAACTGATAACTAAATAGTTACCATTTGAGAAAAGCCGCCTCAAGTCCTTGTTCGCGTCTAATCTTGCCATCTTTTTCAAACCAGGCTACCACCTGTTCTGCGGTTAAATCTTCCATTTTTACGCCGTAGTCTTCGGCTATATGTTTCAACAGCCGCAGCGATGAAACTGTCAGTCTGGTTAAAAACTTTTCTGGAGAAGAAAGCAAGGCTGCATCTACCTTGGCTGACTCTTCCGTCGAGAGAAATTGCATTGAAGGTTGTTGGTCTAGATTCATGTTATTTGTCATTGGTCATTGGCGAGTATTGTCTTCTGACTTACGACTTACGACTTACGACTTACGACTTCTTCCCCGTGCTTCGTACTAAATATCCGCAACGGTGTTCGCCGTCAATGATCCAGTGGGTGCGCTCGACTTGACAATCAGGTAAAATTGTGGCAAACATTTCTAACTCGTGTCCGCAAACTACAGGAAAGGACTCGGCAACGTTGGCAATGGCACAATTATGTTCGGTAATGATAAATCCTCTAGCTGAATTCTCTTCATTGACGAAATACCACTCTGCCATGTAGCCTTCAGCTTTTCTCAATTCTACTAAGTTCGCTACTCGCTCTTGCAACGAACCCTCGCCGACGCGATCGCGGTATTCTAGAGCTTTACGCTCCCATTGCATCCGTAAAATCGTCCCCATTTGTTCTCGCCCCACTGTTTGGGCGAGGGTGTCGAGCAGGGAAACGGCAAATTGTCCGTGGCTATCTCCCCCTGCATCGTTAATTGTACGACGCAGGCGATCCCGCCCTTTATCGCTCAGTTTATATACGTGTTGCGGTCGCCCCATTCCCAGGTGAACTGCTTGATATAAAAGTAGTTCCTCTGCTTCTAGATCTTTTAAATGGCGACGAATCGCTTGTGGACTGACATCAAGCTCTGTGGCTAGCTCCTGTGCCGTGGCTTGCCCCTGCTTCATCAAATATTGCAGAATATCCTGCTTGGTCGAGGGCTGCTGCGTTGTCACCATTGTCATTCCAAAGTTTTCAGCTGAAAATTTTACTTTGACAACATACCTGTTGTTAATGTAGCGTAAAATGGAGACAGGTTAAACAACAAGCGTGTTGTTTTAGTTACGATTTTTACAACGAGGAAGGTGGGAAGGGGTTAGACCACCCGTCTTTCATCCTTAAAGAGCTACTTCGAGCATTTCAGCCCAACCGAGAGAACACTACCAATGAGTGCAACTGTCAAAACCATCGTCAACCAGCCTTACAAGTACGGCTTTATTACCGACATCGAGGCAGATATCATTCCTCGCGGTCTGAGTGAAGACGTTATCCGCCTGATCTCTGCTAAGAAAGAAGAACCAGAGTTCATGTTGGAATTTCGTCTGAGAGCTTACCGTCAGTGGCTAAAGATGACAGAACCTACTTGGCACAGTGTCCAGTATCCTCCCATCAACTATCAGGATATTATCTACTATTCCGCGCCGAAAAAGAAGCCCAAGCAACTGAATAGTTTGGAAGAAGTCGATCCGGCGTTGTTGGAAACCTTTGAAAAGCTGGGGATTCCCATATCAGAACAGAAGCGTTTATCTAACGTCGCGGTAGATGCGATTTTTGACAGCGTTTCTGTAGCTACTACCTTCAAGGAAAAGTTAGCCAAAGAAGGTGTAATTTTCTGCTCGATTTCCGAAGCTTTACGGGAATATCCAGAGTTGGTACAGAAATATCTGGGTAGTGTCGTCCCAACAGCAGATAACTATTTTGCCGCACTCAATTCCGCTGTATTCAGTGACGGTTCCTTTGTCTATATTCCCAAAAACACCAAATGCCCGATGGAACTGTCTACATATTTTCGGATCAATAGCGGGGATACGGGACAGTTCGAGCGGACGTTGATTGTGGCTGAAGAGGGTAGCTACGTTTCCTACCTGGAAGGCTGCACCGCACCGATGTACGACACTAACCAGCTACACGCGGCGGTGGTGGAACTTGTCGCTTTAGACAATGCTGAAATTAAATACTCTACTGTCCAAAACTGGTATGCTGGCGATGAAAAGGGTAAAGGTGGAATCTACAACTTCGTCACCAAGCGCGGTTTGTGTCAGGGAGTGAATTCTAAAATTTCTTGGACGCAGGTAGAAACGGGTTCGGCAATTACTTGGAAGTATCCTAGTTGCGTGTTAGTCGGCGACAATTCTGTAGGTGAGTTTTATTCTGTGGCGCTGACAAATAATATGCAGCAAGCCGATACAGGAACGAAGATGATCCATGTTGGCAAGAACACCCGCAGCACGATTATTTCCAAGGGAATTTCTGCGGGGAACTCTAGCAATAGCTACCGTGGTTTGGTAAAAGTTAACCCGAAAGCACAAGGAGCGCGGAATTATTCTCAGTGCGATTCAATGTTAATTGGAGATAATGCACGGGCGAATACATTCCCCTACATTCAGGTACAAAATAACACTGCCAAGATCGAGCATGAAGCTTCGACTTCTAAGATTGGTGAAGATCAATTATTTTACTTCTCACAGCGGGGCATTTCTTCAGAAGATGCGATCTCGATGATGATTAGCGGTTTCTGTAAGGATGTGTTTAACCAACTGCCAATGGAATTTGCTGTAGAAGCAGATCGCCTGCTGAGTCTGAAACTGGAAGGTAGTGTGGGTTAATAAAGTAGGGTGGGCAATGCTCACCCTCAATCAAGCGATTCGCAACTGAATAGAGAGAGCGCAGAGGACGTAGAGAGTAATGATTATTGAAAATAGTGAAATTTTGCTGTCGGTGAAAGATCTGACAGCTGAAGTTGATGGGAATTCAATTCTAAAGGGAGTGAATTTAGCAGTTCGCTCTGGAGAAATCCATGCGATTATGGGACCCAATGGTTCTGGTAAAAGCACTTTTTCTAAAGCCTTAGCAGGACACCCAGCTTACGAGGTGACGGGTGGTGAAGCAATTTTTCAAGGCAAAAATTTGCTGGAAATGGAACCAGAAGAACGCGCTAGAGCTGGAGTTTTTCTGGCATTTCAGTATCCCTTAGAAATTCCTGGCGTAAGTAATTTAGATTTCTTGCGAGTTGCCTACAATTCTCGGCGGAAAGAGCAAGGTTTAGAAGAATTGGATGCATTTGATTTTGACGATTTGATCCAAGAAAAGTTAGATGTCGTCAAGATGGATGCGGCTTTCTTAAACCGCAGCGTGAATGAAGGGTTTTCTGGTGGCGAGAAGAAGCGGAACGAAATTTTGCAAATGGCACTGTTGGAACCAAAAATTGCAATTTTGGATGAAACAGATTCAGGATTAGATATTGACGCGCTGAAGATTGTTGCGAATGGCGTGAATCAATTGGCTAGTCCCGAAAATGCCACAATTCTAATTACTCACTACCAGCGATTGCTCAACTACATCGTACCGGATTACGTTCATGTGATGGCTAGGGGACAGATTATCAAGAGTGGTGGTAAAGAATTAGCACTAGAATTAGAATCCCGTGGCTATGACTGGGTTTTGGAACAGGCTGGAGCTGAGGTAGGAGTGTAATGAGTATTCAAGTTTCTCCGACAGTTACGAATGGCAGTCATGGTAATGTATCGGGTGAGAATAATTACCTATTAGAGTTATTGCAACAATGTCAAAAGGGTGTAGAGACCTTACATGTAACATCTCTACAAGAAATTCGCGATCGCGCCTCTGCTATAATTCGTCAGTCTACTCTACCTACTACCAAAATTGAAGAGTGGCGGTTTACCGATTTATCTGCACTCAAGCAAATCGACTTTCAAGCTGCGGTTCCATGTGGATTACCAGAAGCGCTGGTTGCACCTCTGACCTTTCCAGAAGCAGCAAATAGCCGTTTGGTATTTATCAACGGAGTGTATGCATCAGAACTATCGGCGATTGGTGACTTACCGAAAGGTGTGGTAGTTAGCAATTTATCAGGATTACCAGCAGAATACCGCGATCGCATTTACAACTACCTGGCAAAATCTGAGGGAGGAGAAGAAATCTTCACCACCCTGAATACAGCTGGAATGACAGATGTTGCTGTAGTCTGGATTTCCAAGAATGTCGTGGTGGAAACCCCAATCCACTTATTATTTATTGCTAATTCCTTCAGAACGCCAACAATTAATCAACCACGCTGTTTAGTGGTAGCGGAAACTGGTAGTAGCGTGACGCTGGTGGAAGACTACTTAAATCAATTTAATATTGAAGAACCAGAAACAAGCGAAGCCGAAGTTAGCGAGACGGTATACTTTACCAACGCCGTTACGGAAATCTGGCTGGGAGAAAATGCCCAAGTTCGCCATACTAGAGTTGAGCGGGAAAGTGTAGAAGCATTCCACATTGGCAAAACTGCCATTACTCAAGCACGGGATAGCCGTTACACCTGCAATGCGATTACTTTAGGGGCGAAACTGTCGCGCCACAATTTAGACATCTTCCAAACAGGAGAACAGACAGAAACGATTCTCAATGGCTTAACTATGGTAGCAGGACAACAAACAGCCGATACTCATAGTGCGATCGCACTCAATTATCCTTATGGTATGAGCCGTCAACTCCATAAATGCATTGTCGCTGATAAAGCCCACACTGTATTTAACGGTAGAGTCTTTGTGGCGAAAGCCGCTCAGCTTACAGATGCAGGACAACTCAACCGTAATTTACTCCTCTCTCCTAAAGCCAGAGTAGACACCAAGCCTCAATTAGAAATTATCGCCGATAACGTTAAGTGCAGTCACGGTGCTACCGTCAGCCAGTTGGAAGACGATGAAATTTTTTACCTGCAAAGTCGCGGCATTAACGCTGCTGACGCTCAAAATTTGTTAGTCAACGCCTTTGCTGCTGAGATTATTAACCAACTACCAATTCTCTCTTTACAACAAACTTTACTCAAAGCAGTTACCCGCGAAGCTACAACATTAAATCTGGCTGATTGACCGAAAGTGAGGACGGGTTTATCAATATATTTGGTTCCAAGTAGAGAACTCTGGTGAACCCGCCCCTACAACATTTGCGTTCTGTTCCTTCTCTCGACTTGAACCATGACTTTTACCCAAGCAAGAACCCTCGCCGATATCGTCCGCGCTGACTTCCCCATCCTGCATCAGGAAGTCAACGGTAAACCCTTGGTGTACCTAGACAACGCCGCTACTTCCCAAAAACCTTTACTCGTCCTCAATACCCTACGGGATTATTACGAGCAATATAACTCCAACGTCCATCGCGGCGTGCATACTCTGGCGGCTAAAGCAACCGAGGCTTACGAAGGGGCGCGGGATAAAGTTGCTGCGTTTGTGAATGCGGCGGCGCGAGAAGAAATTGTGTTTACCCGCAATGCTACCGAAGCAATTAACTTAGTTGCTTACAGTTGGGGTAATAGCAATATCCAACGGGGAGATGAAATCATCCTTTCCGTGATGGAACACCACAGCAACCTAGTCCCTTGGCAACTCCTAGCACAGAGAACGGGTGCGGTGTTGAAGTTTGTCGAACTAACTCCAGAAGAAGAGTTTAATTTAGAGCAATATAAGTCTTTAATTTCCGACAAAACAAAACTTGTGGCTGTGGTTCATGTCTCTAATACTTTGGGATGTATTAACCCGGTACAAGAGATAATTGCGATCGCCCATCAACACGGGGCGAAAGTTTTGATCGATGCTTGCCAAAGCGTACCACATATGCCTGTCAACGTACAGCAAATGGACTGCGATTGGTTAGTAGCTTCCGGTCATAAAATGTGCGCTCCTACCGGAATTGGCTTTTTGTATGGAAAACTAGAATTATTGCGATCGATGCTACCGTTTTTAGGTGGTGGTGAAATGATCGCTGACGTGTATTTAGATCGTTCTACCTACGCCGATTTACCGCACAAATTTGAAGCAGGAACTCCAGCAATCGGAGAAGCGATCGCCCTTGGTGCAGCTGTAGACTATTTAGGGGCGATCGGGATGGATAAAATTTATGCCTATGAATCGGAATTAACGCAATATCTGTTCGAGCAACTGGCTCAAATTTCTGAAGTCCGTACCTACGGACCATTGCCTAAAATAGCAGGTGTGGGTAGAGCTGCGTTGGCTTCATTCACAGCTGGCGATGTCCATCCTCACGACTTATCTACTCTACTAGATCAAGCTGGGGTTGCTATTCGCGCCGGACACCACTGCACGCAGCCTTTACATCGTTATATCCACGCTCAGTCTACCGCACGGGCAAGTTTATCTTTTTACAATACCCGTGAAGAGATTGACATATTTATTGTTGCTCTGAAGGAAGCGGTAGAATTTTTTGGTAGTATCTTCGGTTAAGGTAAAAGGGTGGGCTTGGCTCGCCCAATTGACTCTAAAACTGGTTTTGATATGACTGATACTTCAACTCCAGCAGAGCAAAGAATAGTGCTGCATAACATTCGCTGGGAAACCTTTGAAGCTTTACTCAAAGAAGTAGGTGAAAACAGAGGTTCTCGATTTGCTTATGAATGTGGCACTTTAGAAATTATGACTCCCCTTCTCGAACACGAAACCTTTAAAATTCAGCTCGGTCGCTTTATAGTTGTTTTAGCTGAAGAATTAAGTATTGAAATTAAAAGTGTTGGATCGACAACTCTAAAACGCCAAGTAGCTAATCGCGGTATAGAACCAGATAGTTGTTATTATATTCAGAACGAGCCAGCAATTAGAGGCAAGCTAAAGTTAGATTTAGGAACCGATCTGCCGCCCAATTTAGCAATTGAAATCGATATTACTAGTACTTCTATAAATAAATTTGATATTTATGCTGCTCTAGGTATTTCTGAACTTTGGAAATACGACGGAAGAGAATTAAAATTTTATCAACTAGCAGTAGAGAAATATAGAGAGCGTGATGTAAGCCTTGCTTTTCCTCTTATATCTGTTGAAGATATGAGTAATTTTATGCAACAGATTCCCACGCAAGGAGAAGTAGCTTTACTCAAATCTTTTCGAGCTTGGGTAAGGGATAAAATTGTTTATTTGAGCAATGAATAGCAAGTCTACTGAAGTATAGATTTTATGCGATCGCTCTATCTCCTATCCTAGCTCAACTCCTCAATTAGGTTATGGATAGCATTCCATACCATACAAGCGTGCATAACTCGTTTCAATGGTGGCTAATAAACTTTAGCGCGAGTCAAGCCAGCGCACAAAATAGCCGCGAGGAATGCATTTATGAGCGAGTCTACAAACGATAGGCGATCGGAAAATTTAAACGAAAAAGATAAGCGATCGCTCGTACAGAAATATTTACAAAATCCCTTTTCTATTGCCTGGTCAAAACTAGCGGATCTAGTTTATCCAGAAATTTCGCTCGGCGAATCTACTGAAAAAACAGAACTAAGCGATTCATTTCAACCAGATGAATCCAATTCTACTTGCGATCGCAGTTTATATCCTCGGTTTACCGATCGGGTCGATCCTTCACTTTACTACACCGTTTTCTTCCCTCACCAAAGGTAGGAAGCAGTTGTCAGTTATCAGTTATCAGTTATCAGTGAAGAAAGGGTGTAGGGTGTAGGGCAATTTTGAATGCGTGAATTTTGAATTCCCCTCACTCCTCGCTCCTCACTCCTCGCCCCCTACTCTCTACTCCCTTCTCTAAGTCAAATGCCTAAACACCATTTTGAGAATATCTGGTTGGCTAAAAGGCTTAGTTAAGTAACCTGAAGCACCGACGACTCTAGCTTTGACACGGTTAATAATTCCTGTATTTGCCGTCACCATAATAATCGGCGTGTCTTTAAATAAAGAATGATTGCGCAAGAGACGACATAATTCATAGCCATCAATTCCTGCCATATTTACATCTAACAAGATGAGATCTGGCTTGACTTTAATAATTTGCATTAAGGCTTTAACAGGATTATCAATCGTAAAAACTGAAAATAATTCGTCTTCTAAAAACTTTTTCAGTTCCTGTAACATTGCTGGGCTATCGTCTACACAGACAATTTTATACTTATTTCTCGTAGTCGGGGCATCGGGAATAACAGTCGGTGGGGATGTGGGAGTTTCTACATGCGTGGGAGGAACTGGGGGTGTCGTCCGCGTAATCGGGAAACTCGCTGGCGGCTGAGAGCTATGCTTGACTGTCTCTGAGTGCTTGACTGTCTCTGAGTGTGGCTGCGGGGACTGTACGGGAAGAGGTTTTTCTTTTGTTGTAGGGAGCTGCGTCTCTCTGACTGGTTCGCGCTCGAAAGCTTTTGGAGTTGCAGCCAGACGGCGATCGCTAATGTGGCGATCGCGGATATCATCTAGCGGTAAAGGAACTTTTTCCGGTATGACAATTGGTGTTGTTGATGGCGATGCAGTCTGTTCAAAGGTTCTTGGTAATTGGTCAAATGGCGCATAGGGGTCTTGCAACAAAATTGTTCCTGCTGCAATGTACTGATGTAGGTTTTGCGCCAATTCAAGTTCGTCTTGATTTAATAGAATTGCCAGATGACGAAAACTGAAACCTTTGAGAATCGTACTAAACTTTTGCTGAATTTCCTGCGGAATTTGCTGTTCTAATTTGTGACGGTTAGAAAAATAAAGCCGCTGGTAGGGTGAGAAAATTTCTGGTGCTAGAGCTTGCCACTTTTGCAGGCGCTTTTGACATAGATCGACAATCGGTTGTAGTTCGAGCCGACAAAAAATTTGCTCTAAGTTTGAGTTGCTGCTAAAGTCGTACTGCCCCGATTTAACTAATAAAAACGACTCGATCGTTTCTCCAACCAATTCTCCAACTAATTCTGCTGCTTGTTCGGCATTTAAATATTGATGGTTAACTAACCAACCAATTGCTTGATATTCGGGATTAGTATCCGAGCGCTGTTCTGCTTCAGTTTCAAAAATTAAACTTAATTGCGCCCTAGTTTCACTTGTCAGCGTCGGTACTTTATAACTGAGGCGATGCAAATGACAGTCGAGGCGATCGAATGCTGCTATTGAATGGGAAGCATAAGTAATCTTCCCCTCTTCAAGATATACCGACCATGTAACAGCACCGCTAGTCACCTTTAACAAGGCACTATCATAACAACTAGACAAGTGCGCCAATAAACTCAGCGGACTTAACTTCTGAAAGGTTCCACAGCTAGCCATTTAGCACTTAAACCTTTT
The DNA here is from genome assembly GCF_000817735.3 of Scytonema millei VB511283. Classification (NCBI taxonomy): domain Bacteria; kingdom Bacillati; phylum Cyanobacteriota; class Cyanophyceae; order Nostocales; family Scytonemataceae; genus Scytonema; species Scytonema millei. Next base: position 205,105 of record NZ_JTJC03000008.1, read on the forward strand.
TCCAAGCGAGCGAATACTTTAACTGACAATGCCTATTTAGCAAAGCCTTAATTTCAAGCAATTTGAGTGTTTTTGTCTGAATCAATTGAGGTAAGAGGATTGAGATAACCTAGTCTAAGTTTATTAAAATATTGTAAGCTGTATCTGCTCTTACACCGCTAGAATCCCTGCAAATCATAAAAAATTGACGGAAGGCTAACAGTTTCTATTGACTATAGCGCAATCTATAAAAATTAACCATCCAGTTTACAGTTTTTAGCTATTGGCGTGTGACAAAGGATTTGGACAGATAGAAAAACAATCTGTGGGAAAGTTAAGTAATTTGTCGCCTTGGTCTTGTATGCGTAGTTAACTGCACCGATTGTCTGAATTTACTGCTGGTTTTTCCCTAGCGAAATGAATGTGAGTAAAATACTGGACTGACGCAGCTAAAACTACAGAGATAAAAGAACTAGTAAAGTCAAAGCTGAACTATCATAGATAAATTGTTGTCAATGCCAGCAGCCCATCAACTCAGTCCACTAGTGAGTAAAAGCTACCACATATGTCAAGTAGCTAATCTCCCACCTAAATTGTAAGTATGTCTGACCAATTAAGACTTGATGAAGCGGTAGAGTTTGCTGAAAATCCAGAACCTCGCTGTCCTTGCGTATTACTTCTAGATACTTCAGGTTCGATGCAGGGAGCAGCAATAGATGCTTTAAATGAAGGGCTGCGTGCATTGCAAACAGATTTATTACAAAACTCTCTCGCTGCCCGACGTGTTGAGGTGGCGATCGTTGTTTTTGATAGTGATGTCAAAGTTATACAGGATTTTGTCACTCCCGACCAACTCGATCTACCAGAGCTGACAGCGCAAGGCTTAACCTGTATGGGAACTGGAATTCATCGCGCCTTAGACATGATCCAGTCTCGCAAAGCTACATACCGCGCTCACGGGGTAGCTTATTATCGTCCCTGGATATTTTTAATTACAGATGGAGAACCCCAAGGAGAATCAGAGCAATTAATCGAGCAGGCAAGGCAGCGAATTGAGACAGATGAAGTTAACAAGCATGTAGCTTTTTTCTCTGTGGGCGTAGAAAATGCTAATCTGGAGCGGCTCAAGTATATATCTGTCCGCACTCCACTCAGACTTAAAGGACTGAGGTTTACAGAAATGTTTCTCTGGTTGTCTGCTAGCATCACAGCCGTTTCTCATTCTCGCTTCGACGAACAAGTAGCATTACCACCTGTGGGGTGGGGAGCCACTTGAATTCGGAATTCGGAATTCGGAATTCGGAATTGAATATTTACCTCTTTCCCTTACCCCTTATCCCTAAGTACATAATGAAAGTGTAAAGAGATGAATGAGTAAATTGACGGAACCCTACACATTACCGTATACAAAAGGAGGATTTGTCGAGCGATGCGATCGCTCTGATTGTCCGTTCACCTAAGATAGGCTAGGAATCAGTAAGGAATCACGATGAATGCGTAACGATGCCCACGATGAGCTATATACAACAGGACAGTTAGATGCTCCTGCTCAGATCCGGCAATGGCGAGTCGCATCCGCCTCAGTTCGAGGTACGAGCCACGAAAAGGTCGGACAGCTTTGTCAAGACGCTCATCATTGGGAAAAGTTGCCCACGGGGGTTTTGGTAGCAGCAGTAGCTGACGGGGCAGGAAGTGCAGCTTTAGGCAAAGTCGGGGCAATTGTCGCCGCGCAAACGGCGGTAGAGACGATTTGTGCTGAAAGCTCCAGACTGCATTTGATTGACGACGAGCAGTCATGGCAGCGAATTCTGACTCAAGCTCTGGCAGCAGCAAAGACAGCAGTAGAAGCAGAAGCAGCCGTCTGTGGCAAGCAGGCGCGGGAGTTAGCGACGACGTTGATTTTAGCAGTTGCTACCCCAGAATTAGTCGCCGCAGTGCAGGTAGGTGATGGCTTGGCAGTAGCGAGCGATCGCGACGGTCAGATTTTTGCTCTGACTGCCGCTCAAAAGGGAGAATATATTAATGAAACAACTTTTCTAGTTTCCCCCCAAGCCTTGGAGACAGTCCAAGTCAACGTTTGGCGGGGAACAACGACAAATATTGCCGTGTTTTCAGATGGGTTGCAGATGCTTGCTGTGAACATGGGCGATGGTTCACCATACAAACCATTTTTTTCTCCCCTGTTTCAATTTATGGCAGGCGTGGAGGATGAGAGTGAAGCTAAAGAACAACTGGCGGCGTTTTTGCGATCGCCAAGAATTACGGAACGGACGGATGACGACTTGACTTTACTATTGGCGACGCTTGTGAGTTAATTTTGCCATGCGGTTGCAACGAAGCTCCAACAACCAAATAATCACGTTGGACCCCAACTCTAGCCTCGGACATGGGGGAGAAGCCCGTGTCTTTACTGTACCGCAGAACGAGGCACTAGTAGCAAAGGTTTATCACAAGCCTAGAGAGATTCAGGCATCTAAGCTTACGGCAATGCTTGCTAACCCGCCAGATAACCCTATGGCAGGGCAAGGACATATTTCGATCGCTTGGCCTGAAGAGTTGCTGAGGTCAACTGATGGCAGCAATCGGGTGGTCGGCTTTCTGATGCCGCGAGTCAAAGGGATGCACTCCCTACTCGATTTTTACAATCCTAAAACGCGACGGCAAAAATGCCCGTTCTTTAACTACCTCTATCTCCATCGAACTGCCCGTAATATTGCCGCTGCTATGGGGGCGCTGCACGCACGCGGCTATTGCGTTGGAGATGTGAACGAATCTAACATCTTAGCCAGCGATACTGCTCTCGTCACCCTTGTCGATACGGATTCGTTTCAAGTTCGCGACCTGCAAACGGCAGCTATTTATCGCTGCGGGGTCGGGAAGCCAGAGTTTACGCCGCCAGAACTGCAAGGAAAGAATTTCGGACAGATCGATCGCGCTCCAGAACACGATTTATTTGGGCTAGCAGTCCTGATCTTCCAACTGCTGATGGAAGGGACGCACCCGTTTTCAGGAATTTATCAAGGTAGCGGCGATCCCCCACCTTATGCAGCACGGATAGCGGCAGGGCATTTCACCTATGGCAGCAAACCAGTACCGTATAAGCCTACGCCAATTGCTCCAAACTGGGAGATCTTACACCCCAGCTTGAGGCAGTTATTTGTCAAGTGTTTTGATGCAGGTCATTCTCAACCCCATCTCCGTCCCAACGCCCAAACCTGGCAAGCTGCCCTCAAAGAAGCAGAAAACGCTTTGACAACCTGTAGCGCCAACAATCAGCATCGCTACAGCGATCACCTGCAAAGCTGTCCTTGGTGCGAGCGGGCAGTAAAATTAGGCGGGCGCGACCCTTTTCCGTCCTTGGAGGCAGTCAGACAGAAAAAACACCTCCAACCTTTGCCGCCTAAGCGTACCCCGACCGTATATCGACAGTATCGAGCGCTCGATCGCTCCGCCGCTTATTATTCATCTGCCACGCTCAGCAAACACGCACCATTATTTTTAACACTGCCAAGAAGTCATAGAAGGCTGAGCCGCAGAAAGTTCAACCTGATGATGATGGGAACGTTTAGTCTAGGAGCTGTGAGCTTGATCCTGCTGATGCAGGTGTTAAGTGACGTGCAACTGCCTTTTGACAGTCGTTTTAGCGTTACCTCTATCCCCGAACCACCAAGTGACGGTAAAGTAGCAGCAAAAAGCGGCAATAATTTTGTTGCCTACTACAAGCAAGGCGATGCTTATTACAAAGTAGGAGACTATGAAGGGGCTATTGATAATTACGATCGCGCGATCAAGCTCAATCCCAAGGATGCTCAAGTCTATTTAAACCGAGGTAACGCCCTCTACGAAGTTGCCCAGCATAGCGGCGACCCCGACCGTACCTATCGCCGAGCGATTGAAGACTTCAATCGCACTCTGGGACTCAAACCCAACCAAGCCGAAGCCTATCTCAGTCGCGGCATGGTACGTTATGAAATTGCTCAGTATAGTAAAAATCCCGAAAAAGAATATCAGCAAGCCATTCAAGACTTCGATCGCTCTTTGCGGCTCAACCCCCGTGCTGCCAAAGCCCTGGTCAAACGTGGCATCGTTCACTACAAACTGGCACAGTATAAAGGGGACTTGAGTACGGGCTACAAAGCCGCAATTGGAGATTTTAACCGAGCGCTTAGTATTGACTCCCAAGAAGCAGAAGCCTATCTCAAGCGAGGAATTGTTCGCTACGAGCTAGCTCAATATAGCGGACAGAGCGATCGCGAAGCGGTAGAAGATTTACAAACAGCCGCCAAACTGTTTCTCAAACAAGGCAATATCGAAGAATATCAACTCGCTTTAGGTAATATTTGCGTTGCTCTAGATAAGAATTGCGATTCCTTCCTGAGAAACCCAGAAAAGTTTATTCTTTCTAACCCGCAATCTCTCCCTGGAGAGGGAAAGCCTAAATGAGGAGTGAGAAGCGAGGAGTGAGAGAAAGAGAGTGGTGCGTGAAGCAAGGGAGTGGGGTGTGGGGTGCAAGAATTTTGAATTTTGAATTTTGAATTTTGAATTGTTTTGCTCCCTCAGCTCCCTCAGCTCTCTTCTCTCCTTTGTCCTCCTTGTCCCCTCACTCCTCACTCCTCGCTCCTCGCCCCTAGTTCAGCGTTGCTGACCAGAGCTAATCGATCGCTGAATCTGAGCTAAGGCGCGGTTGTAGTTTAGAATCGCATTGACTCGATCGCCTTCCGCTTGAGTTAAGTCATCCTCAGCATCAATCACTTCTGTTTGCGTCCCTACACCTGCTTGAAATCTGAGGCGTGCCAATCGCAGCGCTTCCCGCGATTGTTCTAAAGCAACAGAGGTTGTTTGAATGTTTTCTAAGTTAGACTGCAACTGAGAGAAAGCTTGTTCTACTTCAAAGCGAATTTGGTTGCGCTGTCCGGCAAAATTAGTTTCAGCGATCGCGATATCCGCCTCTTCCTGCCTAGCTCTCGCTCTTGCCGCTCCACCATCAAATAAACTTAAGTTTAATCTTCCTCCTAAAGAGTAGCCATCTTCAAAGTTTGTGCCATCGTCAAAGGTATCACTCAGGTTATATTCGGCAGCAAGACTAATTCGCGGTCCTAATTCAGCTAAGGCAGCACGCCGTTGTTGTTCGCTAATATTACGCTGTGCTAATTGTTGTTCTAGTTCGGCACGATTTCTAAAAGCAAGCACAATACTGTCTTCTAAGGAAAAGTTCCACTGTCCGGCAACTCCTACCGGATCGGCAGCCGTAACCACGATGGAGTCGTTTAAATTAATTCGCGTGGCAATTTGACGGCGGGCAATCCGCTGCTGGCTTAAGGCATCGGTTAATCTTTGGGTAGCCTGTGCCAACTGTACCTGAGCTTGGAGGACGGCAAAGCGAGTTCCTACCCCAGCTTGTTCTAAGGCTTGGGCATCGCGTAAACTTGCCTGAGCATTGTTGACAGAAGATCGCTGAATCCGTACTTGTTCGTCAGCTCGTTGCAATTCGTAATAATCATTGGCAACGTTAAGGCGTAGTTCTTCCTGCGTCCGTTCTAAATCTAACCGATTAAAACGTAACTGTTCTTCGGCAGCGCGAATGTTAGCAGGACGTAAACCAGAAGTGAATAAATCATAGCTGAGCGAGAGATTGCCGCTGACATCAGTATCGCTATTATCGATATCTGGCTGAAAGAAAGATGGCTCTGGCTCTTCGCTGAAAAGATATCGACCGGTATTTGTTACACCAGCACCCAGATCTAAGCGGGGATATTCTGCTGCTAAAGCCTGTCGTAGCTGTGCTTGACTCCGTTCTACGTTCAGCCTTGCTTCTCGCAGCTGCGTGCTGTTGCGCTGTGCTAGGTCTAACGCCTGCTGGAAAGTAATTGGTTGAGCGCCCACAACCTGTACTTCTTCTGGTTTGGTGGGAAATCGCAGCGGATTGGGATTGGGATTGAGATAACTAGGTATTTGAGCCTTGCGATCGTTTAACTGAGAATTAGCAGGCGGCTGGGCTGGTTTAGGTTTGGTTGTTGGTTGTTGGCTTACAGTTGTTGGTAGTTGACGGTTGATGGTTGACGGTTGATGGTTGACGGTTGATGGTTGACGGTTGATGGTTGACGGTTGACGGTTGACGGTTGACGCTGGCGCTACATGCCGTGAAGACGGTTGATGCTCCTCTACTCCTCTGCCCCTCTGCTCCTCTGCTCTCTTCCCCCGACTCCCGACTCCCGACTCCCGACTCCCAATTTCCTGGTTTGACAAGAGAACCGAGGCTTGGGAGTGATGGAACGAGCCGTTTGCTTGCAGGTAAGCTTGTTTGGTAGCTTTAATTGACTGAGTTTTACTAGGTTCAGATTTCATCGCGATCGCATTATCGACAGACGGAGTTTCGCTCGCGATCGCTGGTGCTGGTTCGATCTTAATTAGCTCTGTTGCTAAGAGTGCTACAGCTAGACTCGAACAAAAGTTACGCACTAGAAATAAATGCTGTTGTTTCACCGCACTTCCTCACACGAAAATTTCAGACACCGAAAGCGACAATGACTCGATCGGTCGCTCCGTAAAAATCATAAATAAAAAATCAAATCATAAATATTAAGCTACTATTTGGGGCGCGATCGCCTGTACTCAGATCCGCGAGCGAGTGTCGTAGTCGGATCGCCACTGGCAAGCCCAGCATCGATCGAACGAGTAGCATTCTACTATATAGTTCGGCATATACCAAAAGGCTTAGCACGCATCGAAAGCTATTTTGACATTAAACCACAAATTCAGTTATCAGTTATTAGGGAGCGCACGAGCAGTCAACTGTCAACCGTCAACTAAATACCAATTATCAATTGTCGATCTCAAAGAAATACTTAAGAAATTGTCTTTCTCTTTACAATAAGTATTTTGGATTACATAATTGACGAACACGATCGTGTCAAAAATTCCTCATCTAGAGATCGCGCTGAATTTAGCGATCCCCGAACGGAGAAGTTAGCCTCTAATTGAGAAATGATGGGAATTGTGGATTTCTTTCCCTACACGCCGAAACCACATCCTATCGAGCGCTCTAATCAGAATTCATCTACACGTACACCGTAATAGTACGGGTTCGTTGCTGCTTGTTCCATAGCTGAAATCGGTACTTTCACTGTGGAGGAGGCTGCTGAGTCGCGCTTATGGTTTGGCTGAATCGCAAGCTCATTTGCGAAATTGCCGTAGCCGCCAGAATACTACCAACTTTACCTTGGAGCCGAAGCGATCGCGTCGGTGTTGCGCTCAAACAGGCTCTAGTACCAAGAAATCAGAACGAATTGCCAACCACCACCAAGAGGATCTCATGAGTTTATCTCCTGAAATTGCGTCTGCCCGCAAGCCAGAGACAGAAATATCCCGGGTTTGGATGTTCAAAATGTTGCGACTGGGTTTTATTGTCAGCGTCGGTAGTGTTGCGGCTACTTTCGTTTGGAAGAACTATACCCAAGTTGAGAGTCGCCAAGCTTTTGTTAACGCCGAAATTATCGACGTGCGTAACCCCATCGCTGGTAATTTGATGCTCGACAGCCTCCAACCTGGACAGTGGCTTACCGCAGGTAAGGCGATCGGACGAGTCGAAAACTTGCGTCAAGTCGCCGAACTCGAAATCAAACAGCAAGAACTCAAATCGCGCCTGCAAGTCACCCAGCAAAAACAACAGGGCATTCAACAACAGATTCGCGATCGCCGCCGTCAATTAGCACAATTTGCGTCTGAAGTTGCAGCCCAGAAACAACTTGATGGCATGTTTGCTCAGCAGCAGGTTGAAGCAGCCCAAAGCGAACTCGATCGCGTCACTGTTGCTGCTCAAACTGCTAAAGTCGATCGCGATCGCGCCCAGGAGTTGTTAGAGGCTGGGATCGTTCCCCCGGCTACAGCCGAAAAAGATTTTCTCCGCTACGAACAAGCGCAAGCTGAAGAGAAAAAAGCGCAGGCGCTTCTAGCCCAAGCACAACAGCGATTGAGAGCGGCTCAAGCCGGATTGCAAATCGACGGTTCCCGCACTTTGAGCTATTCCGAGATTCGTCAAAGGGAAATCAATACCGAAATTGCCGACTTACAACGCCAAGCAGCCCAAATGCGCGTAGAAGCGAGAACTACCGAGCTAGAACTAGCAAAACTGATCCAGCAGACCCGATTGAATAAAGTTGTGGTAATTTCCGCTCCGACTACGGGGGCTGTGTGGTCTGTTGATGCCAAAGGTGGAGAGTATCTTGCTTCGAGTACTCCGGTGCTGCGGGTTTTGAATTGTCAAAATCGCTGGGTGGATGCTTTCTTCTCGGAAGATAGTACGAAAAACCTGACCCCAGGAATGGCTGTACAAGTGCGTTTGGTGGGAGGAGGCGATCGCTTCATACCAGGAAAAATAGAATCGCTCCGCAGCGGTTCGGGACGGGTCGCTACAGGCTACGATGTCGCCGTTCCACCCCCAGAAAGCACCCAGAAACAAGTTGCAGTCAGAATCAATCTCGATTGGTCTGCGGCTCCTAATGCCGTCAATTTCTGCGATGTCGGACGCAGTGCCGAAGTTCGCTTTCCGAAGCGTCTCACTCTGTAGCATTTCGAGCTTGAGTTATGAAATCTTCGTGTGGGTTGTTATCGATCGTGAGTCATTGGTAAGACATTTCTGACTTACGACTTACGACTTACGACTTACGACTTCAAAGGATGTAGTTAAGAATGCGATTTAGAACTTCCTGGTATAACCACACAGAACGAGTGCTGATAGTCATAGCACTAATCTTGGTAGGAATTTGGTCGATTCAACAGCTCAACTGGTTGGATTTAATGGCTGAGTTGCTGAATTTTTGGCAGTGGGGACAAGCATCTTTTTCTAATGTGGTTAGTTCCCTGCACGTTCTGCTCTTTCCTTCCGTGCTGGGTGTTGCTGCTGCCACGATCGCAATTCATGCTTTTCCTAGTTTTCCGCCAGTTTGGGTAAGGGTGGCTGTTTCTAGCATAGTGGTGCTGCTAGGCTTACGTTACTTGACTTGGCGATTATTTATCACGCTTAACTTTAGCGATTTTTGGAACGGTAGCCTCAGCTTGTTGTTTTTGGCGATCGATATCGCCGGATTTGTGGTCTGTGTTGCCTCTTTGTGCCACATGAGTTTTATTACCAACCGTTCCCCCCAGGCAGATCGCTTGTCAAAAGCCGTGATTGCTGGGACTTATTGCCCTTGGGTAGACGTGTGGATTCCGACTTACAACGAACCAGTGGAACTGTTGCGACGGACAATTATCGGCTGTCAGGCGATGGATTATGCCAATAAGCGGGTGTATTTGTTAGACGATAAGCGCCGTCCGGCAATGCGATCGCTCGCCGAGGAATTAGGTTGTGTTTATCTCTGTCGCCCCGATAATCGCCATGCAAAAGCAGGTAATCTCAACCATGCCATGAAACAAACTCAAGGGGAATTAATTGTTTCCTTTGATGCTGATTTTATTCCTACTCGCGAATTTCTGACGCGCACGGTGGGATTTTTTCAAGACCCACAAGTTGCTTTAGTGCAAACTCCTCAAACTTTCTATAATGGCGATCCGATCAAGCACAATTTAGGTTTAGGTGGAATTTTAACCAACGATCAGGATTTATTTTTTCGCCTAGTTCAATCTGGTAGAGATACTTTTAACTGCGTCATTTGTTGCGGTTCTTCTTTCATCATGCGCCGTCACGCCGTGGAGAAAGTTGGTGGTATTCCTACCGAAACTCTTTGCGAAGATCTTTTAACTTCAGTCAAACTTCAAGCAGCAAAATACAAGGTTTTATATTTAAATGAAGCCTTGTCTGCTGGTGCTTCAGCCGAAAATATTGGTGGCTACATCGATCAGCGGATTCGTTGGGGACAAGGAACGCTACAAACTCTATTTTGTTCCCTTAATCCTTTAACCATGCCAGGGCTGAATTTAGTTCAACGCTGCTTTTATGCTATTGGAATCTTAGGCTGGTTGCTAACAGGTTTGCAGATATTTTCCTTGCTCGTACCTTTAGGATTTCTCTTATTAGGATTGATGCCGTTAAAAGCGGAAATGGATGAATTGCTTTTCTTTTGGCTACCTTATTATTTAATCAATCTCACCGTATTTGCTTGGTTAAATGGTAGCAAGCGATCGTCTTTGTGGGCTGATGTTTACGCCAACATCACCTGCTTTCCTTTGGCATTAATGACTGTTAAAACACTAATGAATCCGTTTGGAAAAGGTTTTAAAGTCACGCCTAAAGGTGTAGATGCTAGTGGGGTAGCTGTAAATTGGCAAGTTGCTTATCCGCTCATTTTCACTCTAGGATTGTATGTTATTGCCCTCGCCGTGCATTTATTTGGTTTGCAGTGGGAAGGTAAACCAGTCAGTCCAGGGTTTAGTATTTTTTGGGGAATTTATAATGCTTGCGTGTTAGCGATCGCCATTCAAGTTGCGATCGACGTTCCCCAAGAAGTTTTGTCTATTAGTTTTCCGCATCAACTTTCTTGTCAGTTAATTTTAGGCGATCGCATTATTGATGGTCATACGGTTGAAATATCACAGAAAGGGGCAAAAATTCAGCTTGACTCATTTCCGACAAATTATCCTTCAGACACAGTTAGCCAAATTGATATTCCATTTCTGGAACTGAAAACATTAGCTCTAATTTGCCTTCCCAGCCGTACAGCCAAAAATGGCACGAAAATAGAAATAGAATTCGTGAGTTTGACCTTAGAACAAGAGCGCCGACTGATAGAATTTCTTTTCTGTCGCCCCGGTCAATGGCAAGAGACTCCCGTAAGTGAATTCAAATCTTTTTGGGCGTTGATTACCTCTGTCTTTCGTTTATATCCCTTAGCTGAAACTCAGAGAGTTAATAGCAACGCTATAACCACATTAATTAAGTCGTAAGTCGTAAGTCGTAAGTAGGGTGGGCATTGCCTACCTTACACCTGCTTCGTAAAACAAAGCAAAGAAATAGCAACACAAAAATTTGTGACTTGTGAATAATGATTCAACTCAAAAAAATTGCCAACTTCAAATTGAGAAAGAAATCTTTTCTACAATTCTGGGCGATCGCCTGCCTTATTTTTCTGCTTTCCCTAAGTCAATTAACCCCCACATTAGCAGCTACAGATAATTCGCTGTTTGGCGTTTATTACGGCAACAACGGCTTTCAAATGGCGCAAGTTCAAGCTCTAGAAACCTGGCAGGGTAAGAAAAATACTGTAATTAACCTATTCACGACTTGGTGTGACAAAAGCACTGTCATGGATAATCTATTCAACGACCAACTCTTAAATATTTGGAACAATCAAAACGTTCCGATGATTACTTGGGAACCGTTTTCTTGTCCCGTTTCCTCCAATCCAACTGATGCTGAGTTACGCAGCATTACTCCAGGTGACATCGAGATCCGCGCCGCCTATGGCGAGTATGACACTTACTTCCACAACTGGGCAGACCGGATGAAGGTATTTTTAAGCGGTTCCGATGGCATATACAATACCAATGACGATCGCCGCGCTTACATTCGCTTTGCTCACGAAATGAATGGCAACTGGTATCCTTGGAGTCCAGTCTCAGGGGAAGGTGGTAATCCTGCTAGCGATTATATTCTCATGTGGCAGCGCGTCAAAAGCTTATTTTTCAACAAGGGGATGGAGTGGACGCATCTGCAATGGGTTTGGTGTGTCAACTATAACGATTACCAGGGATACAATGCTGAGGCTTTATACCCTGGCGATGCTTATGTAGACTGGATATCGATTAGCGGCTATAACTGGGGTGCAAGTCAAACTTGGTCGCCTTGGATAACTCCAGAACAGACATTTGGCAATATGCTCGGTCGCTTACGGGCTTTATCGACCAGACCGATCTCCATCACCGAGGTAGCCAGCACTCCAGCCACGCCCAACGGTATTAGTACAGACGCTAAAGCATTGTGGATTACCAACTTCTATAAATACGTTCTGGCGAACGATATCAAGATGGTTGTCTGGTTTAATTTTTCCAAAGAAACTGACTGGTCGGTGTTTGGTGGTCCCAGTGGCGATAGCTATTTCGATTACTACTACAACAGGTATAACGCTTACTCTAGCTACAAGAATGCGATTAGCGCTGATGCGTTTGTTCCTTCAGATCCGAATAATCCCCGTTTATTGACGGATGCGAAGTTTGCGGGATATTAACAATCGGGAGTCGTAGGGGCGGGTTTTTTGCAGATCTGTGCGCACAACCAACAGTTTCGCGATTAAACCCGCCCGTACAGGAAATTGGCAGTCGGTAGGGGCGGGTTTTGCAGAAAAAGGGCGTAAAGCAACATGACATTCCGAAGAAAGAAGAATTTCATGCGATCGCTGGCTCGTCAACTCGTGTCAGCCAGGACTTACTTTTTCTGTCTGACGATCGCCCTTTTCATTTGCTGTCTCCCCCTGCAAGCCACTACCAATAAACCGCTATTAGGCGTGTATTACGGTGACAATGGCTGGGAAATGGAGCGGGTGCAAGCAATGGAAAAATGGCAGGGTAAGCAACATACAACGATCGCGCTGTTTGCTAACTGGTGCGATTCTACTACCGCTCTGGATAACTTATTTAGACAACAACTGGTCAAAATTTGGGGCGATCGCCACATACCCGCGATTGCGTGGGAACCATTTTCTTGCAATGCTTCCGCCACTCCCAGCGATATTGAAGTAAAAATTGCCAATGGCGATTTCGACTCATACATAAATCGATGGGCAGACAGGATGAAAACCTTTCTCAGCGGTGCAGACGGCATTTATAATACTCAGGACGATCGCCGCGCTTACATTCGTCTCGCTCACGAAATGAATGGCAACTGGTATCCTTGGAGTGCAGCTCAAGGCACAAATCAACCGGCTGATTATATCCGCATGTGGCAACATGTCAAAAGTTTATTTTCCAACAAAGGTATGGAACGCACGCATTTGCAATGGATCTGGTGCGTTAATGCTACAGATGTGGGTAACTATCAAGCCGAGTCGTTTTATCCGGGTGACAATTACGTAGATTGGGTAGGAATTGACGGCTACAACTGGGGTAAAACTCAAACATGGTCTCAGTGGCAAGATCCAGAACTAGTGTTCGGCAATATGCTCCGCCGCTTGCGTCACCTCACATCGAAACCTGTAGCGATTGGTGAGGTGGCGACTACGACATCTACCACTGCTGGTAATAGAATCTCGGAGAAATCCCGGTGGATTACCAATGTCTTTAATTATGCTCAAAGCCACAATATCAAAGCGATCGCGTGGTTCAATCAAGACAAAGAAACAGATTGGGCTGTTTTTGGTGGCGATCGCGGCGACAGTACATTTGTAGATAATGGCAAAACTTACAAAACTTATTCTGCCTACAAGTTAGCTATTCGCGATCGCAGTTGGATCTCTGCTAATACAAAAAATCCCCGCCTGATCGCAGATGCAGAGTTTGCTGGTTTGTAATATGGGAAGGCAGAGAGCAGAAAACAGCAATTAGGGATGACCACCGCCAGAATCATCCCCACACGTCAAGCAATATTAATGTTTCAATTCTTCAGCTGCATCAAAAGCTTTAGTCTTTACCAGTAACTGATTCCAAAGCATTTTTCAGTTTGTCTTCTACTGAGGTTGCTTTAGCATTTTCTGGACGACTCATCTTGTTTAAGTCAGCAGCTCCTTGAACTTCATTCAGCCCTTCTTGAGCCTTGGTTTGTGTTTCTTTACGGGAGTAAGGATCTTTGATGACTGCTTCTTGAGCTTCTTTCTCAATGCCTCTTAGCTGAGCTTCACCTTGTTGGGGAGCAGTGGGGCTACCACCGGGGTTGACAGGAGCGCTGAAAGCGGGAAGCGCTTGAGAGAATACTAGCAACGCGCTAACACAGATAGCAAATAAAATGCGAACTGGGCGCAACGCAGATAAATTGAATCGAACAGAGCGCATACTTGTTTCTCCTGCGATCGACAATTGTAATAACAAACTTGTAATTTATGGCTACGTTTCGCTGAAATTCAGCAAAATTCGGAACCAACCTTCTTTATTTAGCGCTAATCTTTGATTTAGTTACATCTACATCAGGATAGATATATTTAATACTAATCACAGACGAGAAATTCAATCTTTGGTAATAATGGATCGCGCACGATACCGACACCAATAAAATTCCAACGCTTCAATAACGCTCCTAGTTGAGTACCAGGAATAGACTCAATGCCAAATTGGTCAGCTACACCAGCACCATGAGTATTCAGATAAGTCAATGCCTCAAAATATTCGCTGAATAGTAACAAATAGCCTGCATTTTCATCAGCTACATCGCGATTTACCCGGGCAACTAAATAGCGACCGTCAGCCTTGGAACGTGCAATGTAGTAGATTTGGGACAACATGAATCAGAAGTCGTAAGTTGTAAGTCGTAAGTCGTAAGTGATTGGCGATTTGTGGTTGGTTGACGGTTGACGGTTGACGGTTGACAGTTGACGGTTGACGGTTGACGGTAGTTAGTAGTTGGTAGTTGTTGGTTAACTGGTCACTGATAACTGATAACTGGTCACCGATCGCTGGTCACTGATAACTGATAACTGATAACTGTTTAGGGGTTCTCTAACTTGATCCGGGGATCGGCGACTTTGAGTAGCAGGTCGGCAATTAAGTTACCAACAATTAACATTACGGCTCCCATGACCAAGCTTGCCATGACGAGATACAAATCTTGAGCTAAGACTGCTTGCAAAATTAAGCGCCCTAATCCGGGCCAGTTGAAGAAGAATTCGGCAATAAATGCACCGCTTAATAAACCAGCTAGTTCAAATCCTAAGATGGTGATTAGGGGGTTGATGGCGTTACGCAGGGCGTGGACGTAGATCACGCGGTTTTCTGGTAGTCCCTTGGCGCGGGCAGTTTGAATGTAATCTTGACGGAGTACGTCGAGAAGTTCGCCACGGGCGATCCGTTGCAAGCCTGCAAAGCTGGTAATACTTAAAGCTATGGTAGGTAAAATCATGTGCCAGCCAACATCGAGAATTTTACCTAGAGGTGTGAGATCGGCGTGGTTGATACTCGTCATGTCTCCAACGGGAAAGAGGGGAGAGACGTTTTGAGCGAAGATGAGGAGTAACAAGGCAGTGATGAAGCTGGGAAATCCCTGTCCGGTGTAACTGATAACTTGTAAAACGCGATCGCTCCACTGATTTTGCTTCACGGCGGCGACAATTCCTAAAGGAATGGCGATCGCCCAGGTGACAATTAAAGATGAAATTGCTAGTAGTAAGGTGGCTCCAACCCGCTCCCACAGCAAGGAAGACACGGAACGCTGATAGACGAAACTCGTACCAAAATCACCTTGAGTTACGATCCGCCACAACCACCGGAAATATTGCTCGATCCAAGGACGGTCTAATCCAAACTGTTGTCGCAGTTGCTCGATCCGTTCGGGCGAGATTTTGGGGTTTTGCCGCAGGGTATCCAAATAATCCCCAGGAGCAAGTTGAATAATAAAGAATGACAATGCAGATGCTAGTAATAATGTCAAGAGGGCTTGGGCTAGCCGCTTGATAATATAAATAAATGTTTCGCTTGAGGCTAACCCCGTCAGCCACTGCTGACCAGATGTTAATGAAAGTTTACTAGAAGCCATAATGGAAGCGATCGCTATTAGCTTTCTAGGATAATAGCCTTTTAGATAAAATGTTCGCTGAGATGATAACCATTCTTTTCTTTTGAAGTCGAATAGGTAAATGCAGGTGCGATCGCTACAGGACAAAGATACTAGGTGAGAAATTACAAAACCATCCAAACAAGGTGCGCGTAGACACACTCAAGTTAAGTCACAAAGTTCTGTTTGAGAATATAAATAATAGCAGCACAAAACGGTGTATATTGTCCGTTAGAATCGAGTTGCTCATAATCTTCAGCAAAAAACTTGAACCATTAGAATATTAATCGAGCGTTAATTAAATGTTTTTTGGTGGGCATTGCCCACCCTACAACTCGCCTTTCACGTTATTTTCACTCATACACCAAAAGGCGAAAAAAAAGGTGAGCATTGCCCACCTTACAGTTTTAACGTCGTCTACTACCGAAAGAACTCCGGCTGCGGCTACCACTACCGAAAGAACCCCGGCTGCGACTACCACTACCAAAACTACCAGAAGATGGTCTTCTGTAGGTGGAGTTACGATTACCCGATGGGCGCAGAATGTTAGTACCGTAGCCCGATCCGGTAGGACGGTTAGTCGTGCGCGCGGGTGTGCGTACCGTGCTGCCCGAAGGAGTTCTAATTCTACCTGTAGTGCGGAAGGTTTGTCTGTTTCTAACTGCTGCTGGAGGCGCATTGTAGCGCGTGCGATAGCTACTTACGGCGCGATCGTAAGTATTGCCATAACCGCCATAGCCTCTGAGAACGCTTACCCCTGGTTGATAGACGGGTGGAACGTAGTACTGAGGTCTAAATAGCAAGCTACCGATCGCCTGACCAGCAATATTACCCGCTAAGGCTCCAGCAAATGGTGTCCAGAAACTCGTTTCTCGGCGGACAACTACGGTTTCTTGCTGTCCTGTTTGCGGATTTGTCTGCGTTTCCGTTACGTTATGGACGTACTGAATCCGAAAATCTTCAGTTAAATATAAAGCTGGCTGTCCGTTTTCTACTTTCAAATAACTCTTTTGACCTGCTTTAATTTGTTCGTCGGTCAGCCGTGCCATCTGTAAGTTTTGAGTATTGTAAACTGGGGGCGTGCCAGGTGGGGTATTGAGTAAGACTAAACTATATGTCCCATCAACATCATTATATTCAACTTGCTGTACGGGATACTCACCATCGGCGAGCTGGCTAGAAACGCTTTCTCGCGTAGCTACATTCTTAGTAGCTTGAGGATTATTCGCTTCATTTGGTCCTCCACAAGCTACAGTTGTCCAGCATAAAGTTAAGGTTAAAAACAAGATTGTGAATTTACGCAACATGGAGCAATCCACTTGAATTGAGCTTTCATCATAACTCTAGCAAGTTCAGATGCAAGGGAATTCCTCCGTTAGCTAGGAACTTTTTGCTCCTTGAAGCGATCGCACCTACTTCTTTTTACTAGAGTAGAGTAGCTGAAAACTTTAGTAGATCGTACTTTTACGCACTGGCAATTGCCTTTCTAGCCATAAGTTACAACCTACTCAATCAAGCCATGTTCTAGGGCAAACCGAACTAATTCAGTACGGCTATTTGTACCAGTTTTGCTAAAAAGGCGGCTGACGTATTTTTCTACGTTACGGACGCTCGTTTGCAAGCGGCGAGCGATTTCTTTGTTCATCAATCCTTCTGTCACCAAATTCAAGACGCTTTGTTCTCGCGGTGTTAGATCGATTTTTATTGGGGCGGGAGTCGTATTAATTGCACTACGCTGAGTTAGCATTGCCTTTATTTGAGCGATTTGATTGGCTAATTCAGCGATGTCGGGGGCTTCACCTTCTGCTAAGGGTTGACTGACGGGGCGACGGTCTAATAAGTTTTCGACAATTGCCACCAACTCATCGGGATCGAAAGGTTTGGGAATATAGGCATCTACACCAGAGTTGTAGCCCTGAATGCGATCGGTTGTCATCCCCTTAGCAGTCAAAAATACCACTGGTAGGCGTTTGAAGCGAGGATCTTCTCGCATTTGCTTGAGAAATTGATAGCCGTCTACCTGGGGCATCATGATATCTGAAATCACCAAGTCAGGAGTATTCTGCTGCAATAAATCCCAACCTTCGCGGGCATTACTTGCAACCTGCACGGTAAAACCGCTTTCTTCTAAGTAGTCCTTGACGGCTTCCCGCAATCCAGGTTCATCATCGACTAGTAAAAGACGTGGTGACATTCCAATTCTTGCATCTAAATATTTAGTACCACTTTAGCGGATTTTTGACTGCTTCCCCATCTGCTCTCTAGCCATCAGTTTCTGCTAAATATCGCTCTAAGTCTTCGCTGATGCGAGTGAGTTCGGCTTCGCTAGTTAAGCGAATGTTGCTATCTTTGACGGTTAGCAGAACTTTTGCCGCAAAGGGACTCGCCCAAATATTAGGATTACAAAATACTTCGAGAAAAATTTCTCCCACATGGCGATATTCCATCGAAGGTTGAGGCGTGGCTTTACCAATTGGTGCAGTTTTGACTGCAACTGCTTTGAGACGATCCATTAACTGAGCGATCGCAGCTTGTAACTCTCGTGCTGCCATTGGCGAAAAGCTGAAGGAAACCGAGCCTTCAACTAAATTTAAGGTTAATTGTGTAGGAGTCACGATCGGGTAATTAAAATTTGATTCTATCAGTTAACAGGGAGCAGGGAGCAGTGACCAGTGACCAGTGACCAGTTAATTCTCTATTTACGACTTACGACTCGATCGCTGCTTTGCAACTCTTTCGTCCTTTCCTCATCTCTCGCTTGCTATTTCGATCGATCTCTAATCAGAAATTCTTTCAAAATAATCCAAGAAAATATAAAATTAGTTGCTAGTTTTGCTCATTAAGTAAAAAAAATCAATTGATTTTTTACCATCTCAATTCTATATAAAAATACGCAAAATCAAATATTATTTTCCTATAATTAATGTAGTTGACAGCTCTAAATTTGATATTGAAAGTTCAGAAATTTTATATATGATTTTAGACAATCGTTCCGTAGTTCGTAAGGTTTTACTGATAACTTTATTACTCAACTTATTTGTGATGGCGTTGAAAGCCACAATAGGTTGGTGGACGGGTTCGCTCAGTTTATTAGCCGATGCTTTGCATAGTATCACGGATAGCGCCAATAACGTTTTGGGATTAATTACCAGTCGCTTTTCTTCTCCCCGACCAGATCGAGATCATCCCTACGGGCATCAAAAATTTGAAGCCGTAGGAGCTTTAGGTATAGCTGCCTTTTTAGGCATTGCTTGCTTTGAAATTTTACAAGGAGCGATCGAGCGAATTTTTAATGGGATTCAGCCAGTAAAAATTACTGAATCAGAGTTGTGGTTGCTACTGATTGTTTTGGGAGTGAATATTTTCGTGACTTTTTACGAACGTCGCGAGGGTCAAAGGGTAGGCAGTCCGATTTTGATTGCCGATGCTAAACACACTATGAGCGATGTCTGGGTGACGATTACCGTGTTAGCAGGATTGATTGGTATTTGGCAGGGACGAGTTTTAAATCTGCCTCAACTTCAATGGTTAGACATAATTTTGGCGTTTCCCGTTGCCTTATTAGTGTTTTGGAGTGGTTGGCAGGTGATTAAGGAAAATTTACCTTGGTTGGTCGATGAAATCGCGATCGCCCCCGAAGCAATCCACGCGATCGCCATGTCCGTACCTGGGGTGGTTAACTGTCACGATATTGCCTCCCGTGGTTTACTAGGGCGACAAGTCTTTATTGAAATGCATTTAATTGTCGATGCTGCTGATGTGGATACTGCCCACCGGATCACTGAAGCCGTAGAAGCCAAACTGGAAGAGAAATTTAGCCCCGTGCGGGTTTTAATTCACGTTGAGCCACCTGAATACAAGTCAAATAGTATTAGCTTTGATGAGGAAAGGGAGCGCACGAGCAGTGACCAGTGACCAGTTATCAGTGACCAGTGACTCCTGACCAGTTAACAATCCACTACACCCCACACCCCACACCCCACACCCCACACCCCACACCCTATCTACTACTAGCCACTAGCCA